>JBPCJB010000001.1:0-8512 GCA_051005735.1 Gaiellaceae bacterium
CAGGGCGGCCTCGCCGCGCACGTCGTCGGCTACTCGACCCAGTCACGGGCGCGGGCGGGGCTCGAGCGCTCGCTGAACGACTACCTGACGGGCTCGAACGCCAATCTCGGCGCGGTGCTCGACAAGCTCACAGGGGCGACTGTCACCGGCAGCTCGCTCCACCTGACCCTGAACCTGAAGGCCCAGCGGGCGGCGCTCGACGCGCTCGACGGTCGTTGCGGCTCGATCGTCGCGCTCGACGTCCGCACCGGGAAGGTGCTCGTGATGGCGAATCTCCCGACGTACAACCCGAACCTGATCGAGGAGAGCTTTGGGAGGATCGCGCAGATCGACGCGCCGTGCCGGCCCGTCGCGCCGCTGATCAACCGGGCGACGAACGGTCTCTACGCGCCGGGCTCGACCTTCAAGGTCGTCACCGCGGCCGCCGCGCTCGACTCCGGCAAGTACGAGCCCGACTCGGAGTTCGTCGATCCCGGCTACTGCGAGGTCTACGGCCGGCGCGTGAACAACTACGACACGACGCGGCCGTTCGGGAAGGTCGATCTGCGAGACGCGCTCAAGTACTCCGTCAACTCGGTCTTCTGCAACATCGGCAAGGAGCTCGGCTCGAAGAGGCTCGTCGAGTACGCGAAGCGCTTCGGCTTCTACTCGACCCCACCGCTCGAGACGCCGGCGAGCGAGCGCGCGCCGAGCGGGCTGTACGCGAACGGCGAGCTCTTCGATCCCGAGCTCGACAGCGACGTCGACCCGGGCCGGTTCGCCTTCGGTCAGGAGCGGTTGCTCGTGACTCCGCTCCAGATGGCGATGCTCGCGGGCACGATCGCCAACAACGGCGTCGTGATGCGCCCGTACGTCGTCGACCAGATCCGCGACCCGGACGGAGAGATCGTGACGCGGACGAAGCCGGACGAGCTCGGCCGCGCCGTCGAGCCCGAGACGGCGCGCGCGGTCGCCTCGATGATGCGAGGAGCGGTCGAGGACGGGACCGGCACCGCGGCCAAGATCTCCGGTCTCGCCGTCTCGGGCAAGACGGGAACGGCGGAGACCGGCGTCCGCGGTCTCAACACGACGTGGTTCATCTGCTTCGCCGGAAGAGAGGGGCGCGAGGTCGCAGTGGCCGTCGTCGTCGAGCAGCAGCGCTCGACGGGCGGCCAGACGGCGGCGCCGATCGCCCGCGAGGTCTTGCAGGCACTCTTCGGCCCGGCGGCGAACTCCTAGGCGGCGTGCGCATGGCGGTCACCGATCCCCTCATCGGCTCCCTCTTCGACGGGCGCTACCTGATCTCGCGCAAGCTCGGCGCCGGCGGGATGGCGAACGTCTACCTCGCCGCAGACCAGGAGCTCGGCCGCCGGGTCGCGATCAAGATCCTGGACGATCGCCATGCCCGCGACGACCAGTTCGTCGAGCGCTTCCGACGGGAGGCGCAGAATGCGGCCGGCCTCTCGCATCCGAGCATCGTCTCGATCTACGACCGCGGCCTGGCCGAGGGCACCTACTACATCGCGATGGAGTACGTCGAGGGGCGGACGCTGAAGGAGCTGATCGTCGCCCGCGGCCCGTCGCCGATCGGGATCGCGATCGACTACTCGCGGCAGATCCTCTCCGCGCTCCGATTCGCGCATCGCAGCGGGATCGTCCATCGCGACATCAAGCCGCACAACGTGATCGTCGACGGCGACGGCCGCGTCAAGGTGATGGACTTCGGGATCGCTCGCGCCGGCACGAGCCAGATGACGGAGGCCGGCTCGATCATCGGGACCGCGCAGTACCTCTCGCCGGAGCAAGCCCGCGGCGCCCCCGTCGACCAGACGTCGGATCTCTACTCCACGGGGATCGTCCTCTACGAGCTCCTGACGGGATCGGTTCCGTTCAACGGCGACACCCCCGTCGAGATCGCGATGAAGCACCTCTCGCAGACGCCGGAGCCGCCCTCGACGCATCGCGCCGAGATCCCACGCGACCTCGATTACGTGATCCTGCGCGCGCTCGCGAAGGACTCGTCCGAGCGCTACCACTCGGCCGAGGAGATGGACTCCGATCTCGAGCGGATCGGGCGCGGGATCGGGGTCTCGGCCGAGACCGCCGAGGCTGCGACGAGCGTCCTCTCGCGCACGGACGTGCTCGACGCGCCGACGACGATCCGGCCGGCGGCCGCTGGGACGACCGCCTACACACCCGGCCGTTACTACGAGTACGACGAGACGCGCCGGCGGCGCTCGATCTGGCCGTGGCTGCTCTCGATCCTGGTGCTCGCGCTCGCGGCCGTGGGCGGCTACTTCGCCTACGACCAGCTCCAGGATCAGCTCAGCGCGTCGAGGCCGGTGACCGTTCCGGACGTCGAGGGGATCCTGGAGTCGCGAGCGGTCGCGCAGATCGAGGCGGAGGGGTTGCAGGCGAACGTCCAGCGCCGGCCCAGCTCCGACGTCCCGGTCGGGATCGTCGCCGAGCAGTCTCCCGAGCCCCCGAACCGGATCGAGAAGGGCAACTTCGTCACGATCGTCGTCTCCACGGGCAAGAGGAAGGTGCGGGTGCCGGGCGTCGTCGGGAGGAGCCGCGACGACGCGGTCGTGGCGCTCCGAGACGCGGACTTGACCCCGCGCGTCGTGGAGATCAACTCGGAGCGGCCGACGAACACGGTCACGGGCCAGGCGCCGAAGGCCGGCACGACGCTCGTCGAGGGCTCGACAGTACGGATCAACGTCTCGATCGGGCCGAAGCCGATCGCGGTCCCGGACGTCGTCGGCACGGCCTACGAGTCGGCGGAATCGCAGCTGCAGGGGATTGGCTTCGGGGTCGGGCGAACGAACGTCGAGTCGAACGAGCCCGAAGGCACCGTCGTGGAGCAGGTGCCGAGCGCCGGCTCGTCGCGTGCCAAGGGCTCCACGATCACGCTCCGGGTCTCCGAAGGCCCGCAGACAACGGCGATTCCGGACGTCACGACCCAGCAGCTCGACCAGGCGCGCGAGCAGCTCGAGGCCGCCGGCTTCCGGGTGCGGGTCAGGCGTCAAGACACCGAGGATCCGCTCTCGGACGGGATCGTGATCCAGCAGGATCCCGAGGGCGGAGGGCAGGCGATCCCAGGGACGACGGTGACGATCGTCGTCGGCCGGTTGATCGAGCCGCTGCCGCCGCCGACCGACACCGGCCCGACCGACACCGGCCCGACCGATACCGGCCCGACCGATACGGGCCCAACGGACACCGGCCCGAGCGACACCGTTCCACTCGACCCATGAGCAGGAGGGTTCGGGTGGCCGTGCTCGTAGGCGGGCGCTCGAGCGAGCAAGAGATCTCGCTGGCCTCCGCCCGCTCCGTCCTCGCGGCCCTCGATCCGGATCGCTACGAGGTCGTCGAGATCGCAATCGGCCGCGAGGGCCGGTGGGAGCTCGGGAAGGCAAGTAACAGCCTGTTACAAGGAAACGTCTCGGAGACGCTGCCCGTGCTGGCCGAGGCAGGCTCGCCCGCGCAGGCGCTCGGCTCGGTCGACGTCGTCCTCCCGATCCTGCACGGGCCCTTCGGCGAGGACGGGACGGTGCAGGGGCTGCTCGAGCTCGCCGGTGTTCCCTACGTCGGCGCCGGCGTCGCGGCCTCGGCGCTCTGCATGGACAAGGACCTCTTCAAGGCGGTGCTGCGAGACCGCGAGATCCCGGTTGCCCGCAATGCGACGTTGCGGCTCGGAGACGAGCTCGCGAACCCGTTCGGCTACCCGGTCTTCGTCAAGCCGGCGCGCCTCGGCTCGTCGGTCGGGATCTCGAAGGCGCACGACGCGGCCGAGCTCGAGGCGGCCGTCGCGCTCGCGCGGCGCCACGACGAGAAGGTCTTGGTCGAGGAGTTCGTCGCCGGGACCGAGGTCGAGTGCGGCGTCCTCGGAAACCTCCGGCCGGCCCCGATCGCCTCCGTCGTCGGCGAGATCGTGCCCCACGCCGAGTGGTACGACTACGAGGCGAAGTATGCGGCAGGCGGCTCGGAGATCATCGTCCCGGCCCGCATTCCCGAGACGATCGCCGCACGCGTCCAGGAGCTGGCCGTGGAGGCGTTCGTCGCGACCGAGTGCGAGGGGATGGCCCGCATCGACTTCTTCGTCCGCGCTGACGGTGAGGTGGTCGTGAACGAGCTGAACACGATTCCCGGCTTCACCGAGACGAGCGTCTACGCCCGCCTCTTCGAGGCGTCGGGGATTCCGTATGCGGAGCTCCTCGACCGTCTGATCGAGCTTGCGCTCGAGCGACACGAGCGGCGGCGAGCGCTCGAGTACTGACGCGCCGGGCCTCCGTGTAGAGCCCGAGCGCGTCGTCCCAAGCACCGGTGGCTGGAGTCGGTGCGGTTCGCGTCGGTCAGCGGGTGACCGCGACAGCCTCGGTGTACGTCGCAGGGATCGCGAGGGCGTCGCCTCCGAGCCGGTCGAACCGGCGGGCGAGAGCGACGAGGTCGTGCTAGAGCGCTTCGCGCGCTCCTTCCTCGAGAGCCGCGAAGGCCTTCAAGGTCGGGCCGTACCAGCGGCGGAAGAAGGCCACGAGGTCCTCCGCCGAGGGAAACCGCCGGCTCTGCGCCGGACAGCGCGGGCAGCGCCTCAGGAAGCCGACCGCGATCGCCTGCGCTTCCGGGGGCGGGCCGTTCGGCACGGCCCGAAGCAGCGCTACCTCGAGTGCCTGGAGTTGAGGGGCCGGCAACGCTGCGAGCTCCTCGGTCTCGACGTCGTCGAAGAGGTCGATGAGCGTCGCGAACGAAAGTTGCACCTCGGCGTCGCTCGCTCGAGCCGAGAGCACGCGAAGCCCTCGCTCGCGCGCAGCGTCGACTCCTGCCTCCCAGAGCTTCGTCTTCCCGATGCCCGGCCCACCCGTGAGGATGAGAGCGCGCGGGGCTTCCTCACGGATGAAGCGGTGCAGCGACTCGAGCTCCGCCTCGCGGCCGACGATCCTTCCGCCCAGCCATGACGTCGGTTCCGTCACCGTCCTCCGCCCCGGCATACCACAGCTTCCGCCGAGGCGCACTCGACGTCGCGCGGATGGGACCGCGACCTTGCGCCCGCGGTTTCTCAGCCGATCGGAGCGAGCGCGGATCGGCGGCTCAATCGGCGGTGACCTCGTTCACCCGGGCGCGGCCGTCGAGATCCGTGATCCAGACGACGTAGTAGCGCGCGTCGGTCCCGTCGAGCTCCCAACTCGTGGTCGCGGCCACGGGCTTGCCGCCAGCGACCACTTCGAAGGGGCCTTCCGGCGAGGAACCGGCCTGGATCTCGGCGGTGAAGCCCGGGGTGTCGGTAACGACGGTGAGCGAGGAGAGCCGCCGCCCGTCCTCACCTTCGAGCACGAGTCCCACCCCGTTCTTGGTCGAGGAGAAGTCCTGATAGGTCTCGGTCGTCCAGTAGGACACCGGATCGTCGTCCGTGGCCGCGGCGACGGACTCGGGGTGCTCGGCGCCATCGCCCTCCGGGTCGTACGAGCTGACGCCCTCGAGCTCGACCGGCGGCGCCCCTGGCACGACGCCCTCGCCGCCACCCTCTTCACCCCGCCCGAGAACGGCGAAGCCGACGATCGCGAGCACGAGCACGAGCGCGCCGAGCAGCATCAGCGCAAGCGGAACGCGGCGGCCTCTCGAGCGCTCGCGGGGCGGCCGGCTTCGCTTGACTACGGGGCTCCTGACGATCATCGTCGCGTCCCCGTCGGGCCGGCCGTCGAGCTCCGCGAGACATGCCTCGAGCTCGGCGACGACATCCGCCATCGAGTCGGGTCGCTCCTCCGGATCCTTCGCCATGCAGCGCTCGACGAGCGTCGCCAATCGGAGCTGCGCATCAGGCCTCGCCTCGAGCACGCTCGGGACCGGCTCGTTCACGTGGCGCAGCGCGACGGTGAGGAAGTTGTCGCCGGAGTACGGCACAGCGCCTGCGAGCAGCTCGTAGAGGACGACACCGAAGGAGTAGACGTCGGTTTGGGCATCGACGCGCTCGCCGCGAGCCTGCTCGGGAGCGATGTAGTGGCTCGTTCCGAGCACGGTGCCGGTCTCCGTGTGCCCGACGGCGTCGAGCGAGCGCGCGATCCCGAAATCGGTCACCTTGGCACGGCCGTCGCCGTCCACGAGCACGTTCTGCGGCTTGATGTCGCGGTGGATCAGACCCCGCTGGTGGGCGAACGAGACCGCCCGCCCCACCTCGAGCGCGACCTCGAGCGCGCGCCGAACGGGCAGCGGCCCACCCCGCTCGACGAGATCCTTCAACGTCTCGCCCTCGACGAACTCGAAGACGATGAACTGGCGGCCGTCCTCCTCGCCGCGGTCGATCACGGTCACGATCCCGGGGTGCGAGAGCTGAGCCGCCGCTCGCGCCTCGTGCCGGAAGCGTGCGACGTAGTCGTCGTCCTCACCGAAGTGCTCGTGCAGGATCTTCAGCGCGACATTCCGCTCGAGCTGCGTGTCGTACGCGCAGTAGACCGTCGACATCCCGCCCTTGCCGACGGCGTCCTTCAGCTCGTAGCGCTCCGCGATCAGTTGTCCCACCCCGCCACGGTACCGTTCACCCGCTCGAGAAAAGGCCGCAGCTAGGCCAGCGTCGCGGCGAGCGCCTCTTCCCAGACGGCGAGCGCCTCGTCCAGCTCGGCGTCGGTGATCACGAGCGGACAGAGGACGCGGATGCAGTTCGAGTAGACGCCGGCCTTGAGCAGGAGTAGACCGCGCTGCAACGCCGCATCGATCACTCCCTGGGCGAGGGCCGGAGCGGGGGCCTTCGTGGCGCGATCCTCGACGAGCTCGAGCGCGAGCATCGCCCCGAGACCCCGGACGTCCCCGACGGCCGCGAATCGCTCCTGCCACTCGAGCATCCGCGTCCGGATCGTCTCGCCGATCGCGTTCGCACGCTCGATCAGGCCTTCGTCGTCGATCACGTCGAGCACTGCGAGCGCGGCGGCCTGCGCGACCGGATTGCCGACGTAGGTGCCGCCGATCGCGCCGTCGTGGGCGGCATCCATGATCTCCGCCTTGCCGAGCACACCCGAGAGGGGCAGCCCCGCGGCGATCGACTTCGCGACGACAAGCAGATCCGGCTCGACGCCGGAGTGCTCGATCGCGAAGAACCGGCCGGTGCGGCCGAAGGCCGACTGAACCTCGTCCGCGATCAGGACGATTCCGTGCTCGTCGCAGAGCTCGCGGAGCGCGACCAGGTACTCGTCCGGCGCCGGATGAAATCCACCTTCGCCCTGCTGCGGCTCGATGATGATCGCAGCGACCTGCTCGGCGGCGACCTGGGTGAGGAAGAGATCGCGCAGCGCGGCGAGCGCGGTCTTGGTGTCCGGGCCGCGATAGCTTTGCGGGAAGGGCGCGCGATAGACCTCGGGCGCCAGCGGCCCCATTCCGAGCTTGTACGGGTGCGGCCTCGAGGTCAGCGTCAGCGAGAGCAGGGTGCGGCCATGGAACGCGCCCTCGAAGGCGATCACGGCCGGGCGGCCGGTGGCTAGGCGCGCGAACTTGACCGCGTTCTCGACTGCCTCGGTGCCGGCGTTGAAGAACGCCGCCTTGGCCGGGCCGCGGAAGGGCGCGCGGGCGAGCAGCTTCTCCGCCAGCTCGATGTACGGCTCGTACGGGACGACTGTGAAGTCTGTGTGGGCGAAGCGGCCAAGCTGCTCCTGGGCCGCCTCGACGACACGCGGGTGCGAGTGGCCGGTGTTCAGGCAGCCGACCCCGCCGGTGAAGTCGAGGAAGACGTTGCCGTCGACGTCCGTGAGGGTCGCGCCGCGACCTTCGTGCGCGACGAGTGGGAGCACGATCGCCTTGGCGTTCGCGATCACCCGCTGCTTGCGCTCCAGGATCGCCTGCGAGCGCGGTCCGGGGACGGCCGTGCGCAGCTCTATGGTCTTCGTCGTGGCCACACGAGCAGGATAACCCAGGCCTCGAGTTCCTGCATACATGAATACTCTCGATACATCGAGCCTCGACGCCGACCCGCTGCGGCGGTTCCGGGCGTCCGAGCTCGCCGCGGATCCTCGCGCCGCACTGCTCGCCTTCTGGCAGCCGCTCGGCCCTCAGGTGCGGATCGAGCGTCCGGTCGAGCCCTCCTAGCCTGTCGCCGGAGCGAGCGCGCCCGGCGTGTACACCCCGGTGGCGTTCCAGAGCAGATAGCCGCGCGCGCCGAGCTGACGGGCGGCCGCGATCTGGGCCTGCACATCCGCGAGCCCGTAGGTGCGTCCATAGGAGAAGTCCTGCAGCCAGGGGATCAGCTCCGCCTTGCTCGCCCGGAGCTCGCGCCTGAAGTGGGAGAGCGAGTACTGGACGGTCTCGCCGGGGGCCGCGTTCGGGTCGGCCAGGCCGTACTCGCCGGGCCCGTAGTGCGACGGGTAGACCATCGGATAGATGGCGTCCACGTACTTCGAGATTCGACTCGGGAGCTGGCCGATCCCGAGATCGCGGGTCGCCGCCAGGCCGAAGACGTCCGTAGAGACGCGAACGCCGAGCGGCTTCAGGCGTCTCGCGGCATAGTGGACGAACTCAGCGATCACCCATGCCGGCGGCGTCGCCGTCTTGCCCG
>JBPCJB010000002.1:0-5677 GCA_051005735.1 Gaiellaceae bacterium
TCGGCTGTCATCCAGTGGAGCGTGCAGCCGTGCCGGCTCTCTTCGTTGTAGACAGCCCAGCTCGGAGCGTCGAGACCCGCGTAGGCGGGGAGCGGGCCGGGATGGAGGTTGAAGCTCCCGAGTTGCGGGGCGGCGGCGACCGCCGCCACCGCGACGTGGAGCGAGTGGACGTTCAGCAGCAGGTCGACGCGCTCACGACGCAGCGTCTCGGCGAAGACCGGACGCGCCACGAGCTCGGGCGGCCGGACCGGTAGGCCGAGGCGCTCCGCGAGGGCGGCGACGCCCTCCTCTACGCCTTCCTTACCCGGCCGAGCTGCCCTCGCCAGGACCGCGACGATCGCGTGGCCCGTCGACTCGAGGTGCCGGAGCACCCTCAGCCCCGCCGACTCCTCCCCGACGAGGACGATCCTGAGCTGGCGATCCATGCGTGCCGGTTCCACGAGCCGACGCCCTGGCGGGGTCAGCTGCCTCGGCCCCGGCGGTTCTCGGCCGCGCCGTGGCGGAAGAGGCCGTCGACGAGGCGCGGTACCAGCTCGTCGAGCTCCCGGGCCGCGCTTCGGTGGGCGCTGCGCCCGCGTCCGAGAGGATCGTGGACGGGAGCGGCCAGGCTGCGGCCGCCGAGCATCCGACGTCGCGCGTTCGCCTGAGCAACAGCGAGCCGAGCCCGCTCCACGAGATCTAGCTCCTGCGACACGTCGACCTCCTCGAGCAACTCGACGAGCTCGCGCAACATGAAGGTGCGTTCGGCGGGTGCGCCGCCGTCGAGCACGGCGCCGGCCACGTGCACGGGCTCGAAGCCGACGACGACGTCGCTCTCCTCAAGTGTCCGTGGCTGCATCCAGGTGGATCGGTGCATCGAGATATCCAGCCCGAGCTCGGCGGCAGCCTCGATCGCCTCCCGCGGCGGCGGCTTTCCTCCGAGGTCGACGAGCCCGAGCGATCTCGTGGCGACGGGAAACGCTGCGGCAAAACTGCCGACGAGCGCCTCGGCGATGGGGCTACGGATCTGATTCCCCGTGCAGACCAGGATCACCTCGAACGCGAGAGCCGGTCCGGAAGGGTCGGCACGGCCTGCCACTCGCTCAGCTTAAACGCCGATGGGCCGCGTCGCCGCGGCCCATCGGTGAGACCAGACGTGTCGAGCGAGCGCTACGCGCCGTCCGAGCTCTCCCTCCGACGCAGGAAGGCGCCGAGTCCGATCAGTCCAAGCGCGAGCGCGATGGTCGTTCCGAGCGAGATGCCCGTGAACGGCAGCTCTCCGCTCGCCACCTGAGCGTTCGGGGGGGTGACGGCGCCCGCGACCTGAGCGGCGGGCCGTGCGGCCGGAGGCGCCTTCTGCTTGACCACCTTGGCGACGATCGCCTTCGGCGCGTATTGATCCGAGGCCGAGGTCGCCTTCTGCGCCAGCGGCGCCTGACCCTTGACGATCCGCTTCACCGTCTGGACCGTGCCGGTCGCTCCGGTCGCCGCATAGCTGAGCGCGCCGAACGAGACGAAGGTGCCGAGCATCATCACCGTCAAGGCGCCCGCAAAGGCAACCCGCGAGTAACGCCGAACCTGACGGGTGGATGCCTTACGAACCGATCCGGTCACCTGCGAGACGAATTCGTCCCGCGGAACGGCCCTCGACGCGCGGAGCTCGCGCTCCAGCTTGTCGCCCCCTCTGTTCCACAACCTGCCCATGTCTCTCCCCTTAGTTTGGAATTCGTGATGCCTGGTTCCCATATCCGAGTTCTGGGGAAAACCTTACGCCACGTCTTCACCATCACTCGATCGAGTGACGAGCCGGGCCCAAAACCGGCCGTTGCTATCTTGAGCGCGCGCGAGGGCACCCAATGCAGCCGATGACAAAAACTCCGACTGATCGTTCCGCGCAGCCGCTTACGCTCGCGGATTATCTCGCGATTCTCCGCCGGCGCAAGTGGGTGATCATCGTCGCACTCGTGCTCGTGCCCGCGACCGCGTTTCTGATCGCGATCAGGCAGCCGGCGGTCTACCGCGCCTCGGCCGACGTGCTCCTCAGCCGCCAGAGCCTCGGGTCGCAGGTTTCCGGGATCCAGGACCCGACCCTCTTCCAGGATCCGGAGCGGTTCGTGCAGACCCAGGCGGATATCGCACGCGCGCCGGACGTGGCTGAGCGCGCGGCCGACGAGCTCGGCTCGGATGCCCCGCTCGGCGGTTACAGCGTCTCCCCGAAGGCGAATGCCGACGTCCTCGTCTTCACGGTCAGCGCTGGTGACCGCGAGAATGCCGCTCGACTTGCAAACGCCTATGCCGAGGCCTTCACGGAGTACCGCAGCGAGCTCGATACACGAGCCCTCGTACTCGCCCAGGCCCAGCTCGGCGAGCGACTCTCGGATCTGCGTGCCGAGGGCGAGCAGAGCTCCGCCCTCTACGCGAGCCTCGTCGAGAATGAGCAACAGCTGAAGACGCTCGCCCTGCTTACGTCCCCGAACAGAGTCGTGCGGCCTGCCCTCGGTGCGGTGCAGACCGAGCCCCGGCCCCGGCGGGTGGCCCTCCTCGGCGCCGTCCTCGGGCTCGTGCTCGGTCTTGGAATCGCGCTCCTCTGGGAGACGCTCGACAAGCGCGTCAGGTCGGAGGAGGAGATCGAGGAGACGATCGGCGTGCCCGTCCTCGCCCGGCTCCCCGAGCCTTACGGGCGCCTCCGTCGCAACCGCAGGCTCGCCGCCGTGCACGAGCCTCACTCGCCGCAGGCCGAGGCCTTCCGAATGCTGAGGACGACTGTCGAGTTCGCGAACCTCGATCTCGGCGCGCGCTCGATCCTCGTCACGAGCGCAGTTCAGCGTGAGGGGAAGTCGACCACGATCGCGAATCTGGCTGCGGCGTTCGCGCAGTCGGGGCGGCGTGTCGTCCTCGTCGATCTCGATCTCCGTCAGCCCTCGCTCGCCGCGTTCTTCCGCCGGGTCGGTCAACCCGGTGTCGCGGAGGTCGTTCGAGGCGAGACCACGCTCGAGGACGCGCTGCTCTCCGTGACGATGCCGGAGACGGAGCTGCCGCAGCTTCCGAATGGCCAGGAATCCAGGAGCGCGAACGGCCACGCGCTTCGCGCGCCGACTCTCGAGGTGCTCACGGCCGGGATTCGCCTTCCGGGCGATCCCTCGCAGTTCGTCACGAGTCGCGCCGTGGCCGATCTTCTCGAGCAGTTGCGCGAGCGGGCCGATCTCGTGTTGATCGACGCGCCGCCGGTTCTGGCGGTCGGAGACGCGATGATGCTCTCGCGGCAGATCGACGCGCTGCTCGTCATCGCGCGCGTGGCGTCGATCCCGCGCCCCGCGCTACAGCAGCTCCGGCGAGTGCTGAGCACGACGTCGGCCCCGACGCTCGGCCTCGTCCTGACCGGCTCGGGGACGGCGGCGAGCTATGGCTACGGCCCCTATGGCTACAAGCAGACGGAGCCGGGTTCGCGCCGGACGCCGGTCGCTCCGGACGCGCGCCGGTAGGACGGGGATCCGCCGCCCCCGCCGGTCGGCACGGCGGGCTGCCCGATGAGACTCGTCTCGTGACCCCGCCGCTCCCCTTTCGCTCGCACAATCCAGCGGCGGCCTCCGGCGTCGCCTCCGAGCCGAAGACCGCTGAGAGCCGCTCGTACGGGACCGCCGTCTCGATCGTGGGGACGACACTCCTACTGCTGCTGCCCGCAAGCGCTCAGGGCGGCTACTTCCCGCCGGCGTGGAGCTGGACCGCTCTCGCGCTCGCCTGGGTGATTGGACTGTGGGCGGTCGTAGGCGCCGACCACGAGCTCGGACGGCTCGACCTCGCGATGCTCGGCGCCCTCACGGCGTTCCTGCTCTGGACGCTGGCCTCGGCGGCCTGGTCTGCGGACGTAGCCCAGGCGCTGCTGGAGCCGCAACGCACGCTGGTGTACGTCACCGGTCTCGCCGGGTTCCTCTTGCTCGGTCGCCGACGCAGCGTTCCAGCCCTAGCCTGCGCCGTCGCGGCAGCGATCTCGCTGGAGGCGCTCTACGCGCTCGCAACACGACTCTTCCCCGATCGAATCGGCGGCTACGACCCCATCGCCGTCTATCGACTCTCCGGCTCGATCGGGTACTGGAACGGGCTCGGGATCTTCTGCGTGCTCGGGATCCTGCTTGCGCTCGGGCTCGCGCTCCACGCGAAGCCGGCTCTCCGTGTCGCCGCCGCAGTCGCGCTCGTCGTCCTGCTGCCGACGCTCTACTTCACCTTCAGCCGCGGCTCGTGGATCGCTCTCGGCGTGGGCGCTGTGGCGATGATCGCCGGCGGGCGCGATCGACTGCGGCTCGTCACCGCCGCTCTCGTCGTCCTGCCCGCTCCGGCGCTCGCCGTTCTGCTGGGCTCTCGCTCGGACGGCCTCACGCATGCGGGCGTGTCTCGCGTCGAGGCAGCTGCGAGCGGGCATCGCCTGGCGCTTCTGCTTCTCGGCCTCCTCGCTGTCCAGCTCGTTCTCGCACTGACATTCGTCCTCGTCGAGCGGCGAGCGCGGCCGGGAGCTCGGCTGAGGCGGACCTACGGTGGGGCTCTGCTAGCCGTGCTGGTCGTCGCCGCCTCGTTCGTCTTCGTCCGCTTCGGCAGCCCGCCCGAGGTCGCGTCGAAGGGCTACTCGGCGTTCACGGCGCCGCCTCCGGTCATCGACGGCGATTTGAATGATCGTCTGCTCAACTTCTCCGGCAACGGCCGCGCGGATCTGTGGAGTGCCGCCTGGGAGAGCTACCGCGAGCACGAGCTGCTCGGCGCCGGGGCAGGCAGCTACGAGCGGCACTGGCTCCGCACGAGGGAGACGCCGCTCCAGGTTCGAGACGCTCACGGTCTCTACGTCGAGACGCTCGCCGAGCTCGGCCCGCTCGGCCTCGGGCTGCTGGTCGCGGCGCTCGCTGTTCCTCTGGTCGCGTTCTGGCGCAGCAACAGGACGCCGATCGTCGCCGGCGCCCTTGGCGCTTACGCAGCCTTCCTAGCCCATGCTGCTGTCGACTGGGACTGGGAGCTCAGCGCTGTGACGCTCGCCGGGCTTCTCTGCGGGGCGCTGCTCGTCCTGGCGGCACGCCACGGAGCGGCGCGCGAGCCCCGAGCGCCGGTTCGCGGCGGCGTTCTCCTCGCAGGCGTCGCGGCGGCCGCCCTCGCGTTCGCCGGGCTGCTCGGAAACAGCGCTCTCGCCTCCGCAGAGGACGCGGTTTCTGAGGGCCGCTGGGAAAGCGCTGCCTCTGCGGCCGTCCGGGCGGAGCGGTGGATGCCGTGGTCGGCCCGTCCCTGGCTCGTGCTCGGGGCGGCGCGACTCGGCGCCGGCGACACTCCCGGCGCGATCGCGAGCTTCGAGAAGGCCGTTGCCGTCGACGACGGCGACTGGCGTGCGTGGTCCGAGCTCGCGGTCGCAGCGAGCGGGCAGACGAGGTCCCGCGCCATTCGTCGCGCCACAGCGCTCAACCCTCTCGAGGCGAGCGTCCGCTCGCTGAGATCCGCGTCGGCGGGAGGAGGGTGACGCTCGCACCGCGAGCATCACCGCTACCGATGACCCGCCACCGCGATCCACTCGCCGACGTCGCCGTGCTCGTGCCACGGATCTACTCCTATGTCGCCTACCGGATCGGCGCGGGACCCGACGCCGAGGACGTCACGAGCGACGTCTTCGAACGCGCGATCCGGTACCGGAACCCCTACGACCCGTCGCTGGGTGAGCCGATCGCCT
>JBPCJB010000003.1:0-4208 GCA_051005735.1 Gaiellaceae bacterium
TCGACAACACGAAGGTCGGCTGGGGGCCGCTCCTCGTCGTCATGTACGCGATCAGCCAGCTCACCTCGTCGTACCTGATGTCGGCGACGATGCAACCGGCCCAGCGCGCGCTGATGCTGATCCTGCCGATCGCGTTCATCCCGTTCGTGCTCAACTTCCCGGCCGGCTTGATGCTCTACTGGCTGACCACGAACCTCTGGACGACGGGCCAGGGGCTGATCACGCGCAAGCTGACGCCGAAGCGGGAGCCGCCGCCGAAGAAGAGCTCGCGGACGCCGCCCAGGAGCGAGGTGGCGGCGAAAGCGGAGCGTCCGGCTCAGACGAGCGTGCCGAGCGAGCCCAAGCAGGGCCAGAACGGACCGCCGCGGGTCAAGAAGGTCAAGCGCAAGAAGGGCGGCGCCCGCCGGTGACCGAAGTCTCGGTCGAGGCGAGCGGGGAGACGGTCGGCGAGGCGAAGTGGGCGGCCCTGCGCGCGCTCGAGCGGAAGCGGCCGGGCCTCGACAAGACGAAGGTGCGCTTCCAGGTCGTGAGCGAGGGCGAGCGCGGGCTTCTCGGCGTGGGGTACGAACCCGCGCGAGTGCTCGCGAGCATCGAGGAGGACGGCGTCGCGTCGGCCGCCAGTCGCACCGAGCCGGTCGAGGGCGAGAGCGCGGATGGAGCGCGCCTGCGCGTGCTCGTCGACCGGATCGCGCACGAGATCGGCGCGCGCTCGAAGATCGCGATCGAGGAGACGGACGAGGAGCTCCGCGCGACCTGCGACGGACCCGAGCTCGGAATGCTGATCGGCAAGCACGGCCAGACGATCGACGCGATCCAGTATCTCGCGAGCGCTGTGCTCTATCGCGGCCGCTACGACGAGCGCAAGCGCGTCGTGGTCGACGCGGCCGGCTATCGCGCGCGTCGGCAGACCGCCCTCGACGCGCTCGCCCTCCGGCTTGCCGAGCAAGCCTCCGCGACGGGGCAGCGGGTCGCGCTCGAGCCCATGACGGCGGTGGAGCGCAAGGTCGTGCACGAGCGGTTGAAGGACGATCCCGAGATCGAGACCCTGAGCGAGGGGACGGAGCCGAACCGCTACGTGGTCATCGTTCCTCGTGGGTTCGCCGTCTGACGACCTGCTCGAGCGGTGGCTCACTGCGGTCGTCGTGACGCCGGGGTTGACCGCGCTGAAGGACCCGGCGGAGGCGAGGCGGGTGTTGCTCGAGGACGCGCTCGCCGGGCTCGAGCTGGTGCGGCGCTACGACGGCCCGATCGTGGATGTCGGCTCCGGCGGCGGCACGCCCGGAATCCCACTCGCGGCCGCGCTTCCAGAACGCCAGGTCACGCTCCTCGAAGCTGAGCGGCGCAAGACCGAGTTCCTCGAGCGGTGGGCGATCGAGCTCCCGAACCTGAGCGTGATCTGGGGCCGAGCGGAGACCCAGGTAACAGACTGTTACAAGGTCGCCGTGGCCAAGGCGCTCGCTCACCCGCCGGTCGCGGCGGAGTGGTGCCTCCCGCTCGTCGCGGAGGGCGGGGCTGTGATCCTCTGGGTCGGGCCGAGCGCGGCGCCCGAGCGAGTCGCGGCGGTCGCCGCGAGGCTTGCGGCCGAACTCGAGGAGGCACCACCTGGTTTCCTCGTCCTGCGCAAGACCGGTCCCACGCCGCCGGGCTTCCCACGCCGGCCCGGAGCGGCCAGGAAGCGTCCGCTCGCTTAGCGACATCAGGCGACTCTAGCCGCCCCCCTCTCTACCCTTGAGCTGTGTCCGGGATCATCTACGCGCTCGCGAACCAGAAGGGCGGCGTCGGCAAGACGACAACCGCCGTCAACCTCGCGGCCTGCCTCGCGGAGGCCGGCGAGCAGGCGCTGCTCGTCGACCTCGATCCGCAGGCGAACGCCACATCCGGCCTGGGCGAGAAGGCGAACGGCAGCTCGAGCTACGACCTCCTCGACGGCGCCTCCGTTGCCGAGGTTGCCCGCCCGACGCGCTTCGCCAATCTCCAGCTCGTGCCGGCGAAGCCGGAGCTCGCCGGCGCCGCCGTGGAGCTCGGTCGCCACGCCGAGGGCGAGCGCTACCTCCAGGCCTCGCTCGCGGGGGCGCGAGACCGCTACCGCTTCGTCTTCCTCGATTGCCCGCCCTCGTTCGGGCCCCTGACCGTGAACGCCCTCGCGGCCGCCGACCGCGTCCTCGTCCCCGTGCAGGCCGAGTACTACGCCCTCGAAGGCCTCGCGCAGCTCCTCGGCTCGATCGAGCTCGTCAAGAAGCGGCTGAATCCGCGGCTCGGAATCGCGGGGATCCTGCTGACGATGGTCGACGGGCGGACGAAGCTCGCCGCCGAGGTCGAGGCGGAGGTGCGGCGTCACTTTGGCGACCTTGTCTTCACGACGACCGTCCCGCGGTCGGTCCGCCTCGCCGAGGCGCCGAGCCACGGTCTCCCTGCGATCGCCTACGACCGCCGCTCCTCCGGGGCCGAGGCGTACTGGAAGGTGGCGATGGAGCTTGTCGAGCGGAGCTAGTCAACGCCGAGGTCTGGGGCGAGGTCTGGAAGTCCTGATCGGCGGCGCGGAAGTCGCCGGCCCCCAGCTCGCCCACCTTCCCGTCGACGCGATCCATGCCAACCCGCGCCAGCCGCGTCGCCGCTTCGAGCCGGAGGCGACCACCGGGCTCGCGAGCTCGCTCAAGCAACAGGGCGTCCTGCAGCCGATCGTCGTCCGGCCGCGGAACGAGGGCGGCTACGAGCTGATTGCCGGCGAGCGCCGCTGGCGCGCGGCTCGCGAGGCCGGACTCGCGACGCTGCCCGCCCTCGTCCGCGAGGCCGATGACCGGGAGACCCTTCTACTCGCTCTCGTCGAGAACGTCGCGCGCGAGCAGCTCTCGCCGGTCGAGGAGGCACGCGCCTACGCCGCGCTCGTGGACGAGTTCGAGCTCTCGCTCGGCGAGGTGGCAGAGCGTGTCGGCCGCTCCAAGCCGGCCGTCTCGAACAGGCTCAGGCTGCTCGAGTTGCCGGAGGAGGTGCTCTGGATGGTCGCGCGTGGCGAGCTGACCGAGGGGCATGCTCGCGCCGTGCTCTCGCTGCGGGATCACGACGAGCGCAAGCGGCTCGCGAAGCGGATCGTGCGCGAGGCGATGTCGGTTCGGGGGGCCGAGAGGGCCGCCCAGGACGGAGGCGCGAGCCGGCGCCCGCGCGCGGCGAGCCGCGTCGATCCGGCCCTCGCCGAGCGTGCCCGCGCCGCCGCCGAGCGCCTAACCGGACTCCCCGCGCGCGTCTCCGCCGGCAAGCTCGAGCTCCACTTCGGCGAGGAGGTGCGGTTAGGCGAGCTTGTCGAAACTCTGGAGGCCCTCTAGCGCAAAGCCTGCAGAGCAGGCCTTGCGCATGGGCGATCCTGGATTCGAACCAGGGACCTCCGCCTTATCAGAGCGGCGCTCTAACCAACTGAGCTAATCGCCCTCGCGACGAGAGATTCTAGCGAGAGCGCGGGAAACTAATGGACGACGTTCGTGTGCCGGACGTAGTCCTCGACGGCGAGGAGAAAGTGCTCGTCACCCGCGATCTCCGCGATCGTGCCCTTCGTGCCCTCGTCGAGCTCGTCGTCGCGATGGAGGTCGGCGATGAACGGCTCGAGCGTGCCGTTCTTGGACATCGTCGCCATCCGCAGGCAAAGGAGCTTCGTCCGCTCGTCCTGCGCGACGGCCTCGAGCGATTCGATGTCGTGGAGCCAGAGGTCGACCACGGGTGTGCAACGGGCCTGCTCGCCCAGGGGTTACGGCCGTCCGTCAACCCGCGAAGGCGTCGGGCTACACTGCGGCCGAGGCCGAGGATGCGCGAGATGCTGATCTACGGGGTGAGCTTCGACCTGGTCGGCAAGCAGCCGATCGTCCTTCTCAAGACCTCTGACGGGAACAAGTTCCTTCCGATCTGGATCGGCCATCCCGAGGCCGCGGCGATTCTCGTCAAGCTCCAGAACGCGGCGACGCCGCGCCCGATGACTCATGACCTCGTCGCCGACATGCTGGCGCACCTCGACACAGAGGTCGTCGCGGTAACCGTGACCGAGATGCGTGACAGCACCTACTACGCCCGGATCACCTTGCGCCAGAACGGATCGGAGCTCGAGATCGACTCGCGACCGTCCGATGCGATCGCCCTGGCCGTGCGAGCCGGGGCGAAGATCTACGCTGCCGACGAGGTGATCGAGGAGTCTGGGATCGAGTTCGAGGGCGAGGGCGGCGAGC
>JBPCJB010000004.1:0-8515 GCA_051005735.1 Gaiellaceae bacterium
CGAGTGCCTGCCCGGGACGCGCGACGCTCGCCGCCGCGAGGGCGGCGAACCGGCGCCGGGCAGCGCCCGCGCGTGGATCCCAGGCAGATCCGATCGAGGCGAGCGCCCGCTCGAGCGCCGCCTCCAAACCTCCGTACAGCCGCTCGACCCCGCGCGTCTCGAAGTAGACGCGACCGGGCTCCTCGGGCTCGACCGCGAAGCCGGAGTCCTCGAGCCGCTGCAGCGCCCCCTCCCACTCCCGCTCGACCGCGGCCGGATCCTGCTCGACGAGAACGAGCGCCGGGCAGGTCGCGAGCGCCTCGCCGAGCCGCATCCCCGGCTGCACGCCCGCGAGCTCGGCTGCGGCGGTCACCGCTCCGACGAGCGGCTCCGAACCGGGCAGCGGCGAGAGCGCCGCCGGCTCGAGCGCCAGCCTGGGCCGCGAGCGGAGCGCTGCGCGCAACTCGAAGCCGGGGATGACGAGACAGGCGATCACAGGAACGTATGTTCTACACACGAACACATGTTCTTGTCAAGCCTGCTCAACTTTTCGCGGCGAATGCCGATTTCGAGTCAGATGCTCTCGCTCGATTCCCTGCAACCGCACGCGGTGTTGACCTCGCCCCGCGAGGGCGACTTCGACCGGCTGACGAGGCTGGCCGTCCGGGTCGTCGGCGCCACCGCGGGTCTAATCTCGCTCCTGGACGAGGAGGAAGAGCTGACCGCTTTCTGCCGGGACGTCGTCGCCGCCGGCGGCCCCCTGCGCGTCGAGGACGCAGGCGCACACCCGCTGCTCAGCACGCATGAGATCGTTCGCCGGCTCGGGATCCGCGGGCTCGTGGGAATCCCGCTCCTCGACGACGACGGCCGGGCACTCGGCGCGCTCTGCGTCGTGGACGTCGAGCCCCGCTCCTGGACGGACGACGAGGAAGAGCTGCTCGGCGAGATCGCGGCCGCGGTCGTGACGAGGCTCGGGCTGCGCCGCGCGGTCGAGCTGGCGCGGGAGGCTGCCGAGGAAAGGCAGGCCGTCCTCGCCTCCTCGCTCGACTGCATCCTCGTTATGGACGACAAGGGCATCGTCCGCGAGTGGAACCCCGCGGCCGAGCTCACCTTCGGCTGGACAAGTGAGGAGGCGATCGGGCGCCGCATGGGCGACCTGATCGTTCCCGAGGAGTTGCGGCAGCGTCACGAGGAGGGCCTCGCCCGGGCTGCCGCCACGGGTGAGAGCAGGATCATCGGACAGCGGCTCCGGCTCCCCGCGCTCCGGAAGGACGGCTCCACATTCACCTCGGAGCTCGCGATCACGAGGCTCGAGCGCGGCGGGCGCGCCTTCTTCACCGGCACGATCCGCGATCTGACGGAGATCGTCCGGGCCGAGGACGAGAAGGCCGGCGCCGAGGAGCTGTACCGGCTGCTCGTCAAGCACCTGCCGCTGATGACGTACGTGATCTCGTCGAGCGGCGAGATCCTCCACGTCGACTCGCAGGTCGAGAGCCTGCTCGGACACTCGGTCGAGACCTGGCTCGGCACGGGAAGGAAGCTCTACGAGCGCTCGGTCCACCCGGACGACCTCGAGCGTGTCCGGACAGCGATGAGCACGGCCCGCCGCGACGAGGCCAGCGTCCGCTTGGAATACCGGATGCTCCACGACGATGGGCGGACTGTGTGGGTGCTGGACGAGATGGCGCCTCTCCGCGAGGAGGACGGCTCGGTCACCTATCGCGGCTTCCTCGTCGACGTCACCGAGCGCAAGCAGCTCGAGGAGCAGCTCCGTCAGTCGCACAAGATGGAGGCGGTCGGTCAGCTCGCCGGCGGGATCGCCCACGACTTCAACAACATGCTGACCGCGATCTCGGGCTACGCCGAGTTGCTCGGCTACTCGTTCGACGAGGGCGATCCGCGGCTCGACGATCTCGGCGAGCTGAAGCGTGCGGCTGCCCATGCCGCGAGCCTGACGCGCCAGCTCCTCGCCTTCAGCCGCAAGGAGCTCCTGCTTCCCCAGCGCCTCGACCCGAACGTGATCGTCCGCGAGCTGGAGACGATGCTGCGACGCACGCTCGGCGAGCAGATCGAGCTCGCGATCGAGCTCGAAGCCGACCTTGCACATGTTCTGGCCGACCCGGATCAGCTCACGCAGGTCGTGCTCAACATCGCGCTGAATGCTCGCGACGCGATGCCGACCGGCGGCCGCCTGACGATCTCGACCGCGAACGTCGACGTCGGTGGCGAGCAACGAGTCGCGATCCGGGTCGCGGACACGGGAACCGGGATGGACGAGGAGACGCGCGGCCGCATCTTCGAGCCGTTCTTCACGACCAAGGAGCCCGGCAAGGGAACGGGACTTGGGCTTGCGACCGGCTACGGGGTCGTCAGCCAGAGTGGCGGGACGATCGAAGTCGAAAGCGCTCCCGGCCGGGGATCGACGTTCTGCGTGCTCCTGCCGCGGGCGCCCGCGCTCGCCGACCGCGCCGCCGCCTAGCACCACCGTCTCGCACCGCTCGGCGGCCGTCACGATCGAGCGCGTCCCGTTCGTCGTCGAGCGGATCAGCGTCTCCGCGCGCCGCCCGAGGAACTCGCGCGGCGAGGCGCCCACGTCGAAGCCCTCGATCCTGATCGCGTCCGCTCGCGGCGTCCGGCACGCAGGCGACGTGGACCTTCACGCGGCTAGGCTAAACGGGATGTCTGAGACGATAACCTGCTACCGGCACCCGAACCGGGAGACCGGTGTCTCGTGCTCGGAATGTGGCCGCGGGATCTGTCCGGACTGCATGCGCTTCGCCCCGGTCGGGATCCGCTGCCCCGACCATGCAGGCAACCAGAAGGTGGTGCGTGGGGTCCCGCGCAAGTCGCCGACGCAGGTGCTCCGACGCGGCAGTCAGGGAGCGGTCACACCGATCCTGATCGGGATCAACGTCGCCGTCTACCTGCTGACGCTCGCCGCCGGCGCCTCGATCAACGGCGTCGGCGGCCGCGTCTACCAGGAGGGCGTGCTCTTCGGGCCGCTCGTCGCCGACGGCGAGTGGTGGCGCCTCGTGACGTCGACGTTCATGCATTACGGGCCGTTCCACCTGCTGATGAACATGTATTCGCTCTACCTGCTCGGCGGCGCGCTCGAGAGCGCGCTCGGGCGCGTCCGCTACGTCGCTCTCTACCTCGTGTCCGGGCTTGCAGGCTCGGCGGGAGCGCTGCTCCTGAGCCCGAATTCGCTGACGCTCGGCGCCTCCGGGGCGATCTTCGGCGTGATCGGGGCGATCTTCATCCTCGAGCGCCAGGGCCTGCGGGTCTTTCCCGGCAGTGTCGTCGGCCTGCTCGTCGCGAACCTCGCGTTCACGTTCCTCTTCGCCCGCTTCATCTCCGTCGGCGGCCACCTGGGTGGCCTCGCCGGCGGCGCGCTCGCCGCGCTCGCGCTCTCGCGCTTCGGCCGCGGTCACGCCGCCTACGGGAAGCCGGGCGTGATCGGCCTGGCCGGCCTCGCGGGAGTCGCGGTCGCGAGCATCGCGATCTCGTACTTGAGCGTGACGAGCTAGGAGTCCATAGTGGGGCCGTGCGGCGCCCCCTCGCACTCGTCCTTCTGGCTCTCGCCCTCGTTCCGGGCGCTTCCGGCGAGGCGGCTCGCACCAAGCCCCTGCTCGGCATCTTCGGCGATCCCGCCCGCTTCGAGCAGCTGACCGGCCAGCGCTCGAGCGTCCGCCACGTGATCCTCGGCTGGAATCAGGGGCTCACCTGGGGCAAGCCGCTCGGCCAGTTCCTGCCGACGCTGACGCCCGTGCCGATGATCGGCGTCGGCACGAAGTCGGGCTGGCCGAACCCGCGAGAGGCGGTCACGCCGCTCGGGATCGCGCAGGGGAGGGGCGATGCCTACCTCGTCGCACTCAATCACGCGATCGCCGCGTTCGAGGGCGATCGCATCTACTTTCGGCCGCTCGGCGAGATGAACGGCCACTGGAACGCCTACTGCGCGTTCACGAAGGCGGGCGGCTCCAAGGGGCCGCAGTACGCGACGAGCGCGTTCCGCAAGGCGTTCGCGCGGATGTACCTGATCGTCCACGGCGGGCCGGCCGTGAACGCGCGGCTGAAGGCGCTCGGGCTCCCGCCCGTGGCCGGCGAGCTCGAGCCGAACCCGATGCCGCGCCTGCGAGTGATCTGGAACCCGCAGGGCTACGGAGCCCCGGACATCCCCGCGAACTCGGCGCAGGCGTACTACCCAGGCGACAAGTACGTCGACGTGGTCGGCAACGATCTCTACGACCAAAACTTCAAGGCCGAGTGGGCCGCGAACGAGCGGCTCTACGACGCCCATCCAGGGAAGCCGTACTCGTTCCCCGAGTGGGGACTCTGGGCAGTCGACGACCCAGCCTTCGTCGAGAAGATGGCGGCGTTCGTGCGCACTCATCGCCGCGTCGAGTTGCTCGCCTACTTCGACTCGGCGCCGGGCTCGACCTGGGATCTCGCGAGCAAGCCGAGGTCGAAGGCGGCCTACCGGAAGCTGATCACGTCGCTCGGCTAGGGCACAAGCTCGAAGCCAGCGGCCCGGAACTGGCTATCGAATGCGAAGGCCGTGGCAAGTCCACGTTTCCGCATCACCTCGAAGCTGACTCGGTCGACGAAGGAAACGCGACCCGGTGCGGAGCGAAAGACGGATTCACCAGCTCGATGCGTCTCTTCGTCGATCCAGATCGCCTCGAGCGCGGGTGCAACGTCGTCGATCAGCCGCAGGGCGGCAGTCTCTCCGCGCCGTCTCTGGAGTAGGGCGAGAGCCTCGACGATGACGTAGTTGTGCGTCAAGAGACCGTCTGCGAGGAGAGACGGGAACACCTGTGCGGCGGATCGATGGTGCAGGTCATCGGCGTCCAGCAGCGCGAACAGCGCCGACGTGTCTACGAAGTGCGCCAATCGAGGTACGCCTCCGCAAGGTGCTCGTCGTGATTCTCGCTCACGTCGCCGAGGCCGCTGCTGAACGACCCGACGGCGGCCAGCGCCCGCGCCCACTTTGCCTCGCGATCCGGATCCGTTTCGGGCACCGCGGCGTCGACGGCCTCGCGGATGACCGCGGCCATCGAGACGCCGCGCTCTCGCGCGACCCGCTTCAACCGCTGAGCTTGCTCCTCAGTGAGGGAGATCTGAGTGCGTACCATGATGTAAGAGTAGCGAGAGCCTTACATCAGTTCCGATCGCCATGCTCGGCTCGCACAGGTGAACGGAAGAAGCTAGCCGCCGATCGCGACGACGCTGACCCCCTGCTCGGCGAGCGCGGCCTGGGCGGCTGCGAGCCGCGCCAGCGGGACGCGGTACGGGGAGCACGAGACGTAGTCGAGCCCGAGCTCGTGGCAGAACGCGACGGACCTCGGCTCGCCGCCATGCTCGCCGCAGATTCCGAGCTTGATGTCGTCTCGCGCCCTTCGCCCCCGCTCCACGGCGATCCGCATCAGGTCGCCGACGCCCTCCTGGTCGATCGTCTCGAACGGGTCGCGCTCGAGCACGCCCGACTCGAGGTACTGGGAGAGGAAGCGGCCGCCGTCATCGCGGGAGATCCCGAGCGCCGTCTGGGTCAGGTCGTTCGTGCCGAAGGAGAAGAAGTCTGCGTGCTCGGCGATCTCGTCGGCACGGATGCACGCGCGCGGGAGCTCGATCATCGTCCCGACGAGATACTCGAGCTCGCCCTCCTCCCCGGCCACGCGCATAGTCAGCTCGCGCAGCCGCCGAAGCTCCTCGCCGAAGCCGACGAGCGGATGCATGATCTCGACGAGCGGAGGAGCGCCGGTTCGCTCGCGGACCGCGATCGCCGCCCGCACGATCGCCCGCACCTGCATCTCGTAGATCTCCGGGAACGAGAGCCCGAGCCGGCAGGCGCGCCAGCCGAGCATCGGATTCGACTCCTGGAGCGAGCGGATCCGCTCGCGCATCCGCTCATCTCGCTCCTCCTCGAGCGAGGGCAGGAACTCGTGCAGTGGCCAGTCGAGGAGCCGGATCGTGACGGGCAGGCCGGCCATCGCCTCGAAGATCCCCTCGAAGTCGCCTTGCTGGATCGGCAGCAGGCGGTCGAGCGCGGCACGGCGGCCCTCCTCGTCGGCGGCGAGGATCATCTCGCGGACGAGCCCGAGCCGCTCTGCCTCCGCGAACATGTGCTCCGTCCGGCAGAGCCCGATCCCCTCGGCCCCGAACTCGCGGGCCTTGGCGGAGTCCTCGGGCGTGTCGGCGTTCGTGCGCACCTGCAATCGCCGGAACCCGTCCGCCCACTCGAGGATCGCGGAGAAGTCGTCGTTGATCTGCGGCGGCACGAGCGGGACGGAGCCGACGATCACCTCGCCCGTGCCGCCGTTGATCGTGATCGTGTCGCCCTCGTGCAGGTCGTGGCCGGGCAGCCGCGCCGTCTTCGCCTTGACGTCGACGTGCAGCGCCTCGCATCCGGTCACGCAAGGCGTCCCCATCCCGCGGGCGACGACCGCGGCGTGCGAGGTGAGGCCGCCGTGCGCGGTCAGGATCCCCTTCGCCTGCACCATGCCGTGGAAGTCGTCGGGCGTCGTCTCCCAGCGAACGAGGATCACGCTCTCCCCCGCCTTGCCGCGCTCCTCGGCCGTGTCGGCGTCGAAGACGATCGCCCCGGAGGCGGCCCCCGGTGACGCGTTCAACCCCTTCGCGACGACCGTAACCTCGGCGGCCGGGTCGATCATCGGATGGAGGAGCTGGTCGAGCTGAGCGGGATCGATCCGCGCAACCGCTTCCTCCTTCGAGATCAAGCCCTCCTCGACCATCTCGACCGCCGCACGTAGCGCCGCCGCGGCCGTGCGCTTCGCCGAGCGCGTCTGGAGCAGGTAAAGCGTGCTCTCCTCGACGGTGAACTCGATGTCCTGCATGTCGCGGTAGTGCTCCTCGAGCCGCGCGATCGTCGCGAGCAGCTGTTCGTACGCCTCGGGCAGCAGCTCGCCCATCCGCTCGATCGGCTCGGGCGTCCGGATCCCGGCGACGACGTCCTCGCCCTGCGCGTTCTGCAGGAACTCGCCGTAGAGGCGGCTCTCCCCGGTCGAGGGGTCGCGCGTGAAGCAGACGCCCGTGCCGGAGGTGTCGCCCTTGTTTCCGAAGACCATCTGGACGACGTTGACGGCGGTGCCGAGGTCGTCCGGAATCTCATAGGTGCGCCGGTAGACCTGAGCGCGCGGCGAGTTCCAGGAGTCGAAGACGGCGCGGACGGCGCGCTCGAGCTGGGCGCGGGCGTCCTGCGGGAAGGGGCCGCCGGTCTCGTCCTCGTAGATCCGCTTGAAGGTGTCGATCAGCCCGGCGAGATCGGAGTCGGCAAGATCGGTGTCCTGCTTCACGTCGCGCTGCTTCTTGAGGTCGGTGAGCGCCTGCTCGAAGCGGTACCCCTCGACGCCCTCCACGACCTCGCCGTACATCTGGATCAGCCGCCGGTAGGAGTCGTAGGCGAAGCGCGCGTTGTCGGTTGCCTTCGCGAGCCCGGCGACGGCGTCGTCGTTCAGGCCGAGGTTGAGGATCGTGTCCATCATCCCGGGCATCGAGACCGCCGCGCCTGAGCGGACGGAGACGAGGAGCGGATCGTCGGAGTCGCCGAAGCGCTTGCCGGCCTTGCCCTCGAGCGCGGCGATGTACTCGGCCACTTCCGCGTCGAGGCCCTCAGGGAGCGTGTTCGCCGCGGCCATGTAGGCGCGGCACGCGTCGGTCGTGATCGTGAAGCCAGCCGGGACGGGGACGCCGAGCGCGGTCATCTCGGCTAGGCCGATCCCCTTGCCGCCGAGGAGCTCCCGGCCGCCGGTGGTCTCCTCGTCGAAGGCATAGACGTAGCGCATCGGCGGGGAATCTACACTCGCCGCGTGAGCGGCCACATTCTCGCGATGGGCGGCGGCGCCCTGCTCCACCGCGATTCCCGGATCGAGGACTTCATGCTGGAGCTTGCGCGGTCAGATCGGCCGCGGGTGTGCTTCGTGCCGACGGCCCGTGGCGAGAAGCCGGAGTGGATCGTCCGCTTCTACGAAGGGTTCACCGCCCGCGACTGCGAACCGAGCCACCTGACGCTCTTCGGCACGCCCGAAGATCCGGCCGCGCACATCGCAAAGCAGGACGTGATCTACGTGGGCGGCGGCAACACGGCGGACATGCTCGCGCTCTGGCGCGTGCACGGAATCGACGTCGCACTCCGGAACGCCTGGGAGCGCGGCGCCGTTGTCGGCGGCATGAGCGCGGGCGCGAACTGCTGGTTCGAGGACTCCGTGACGGACTCGTTCGGACCGCTGCGAGCGCTCGGCGACGGTCTCGGCCTCCTCTCCGGGAGCTTTTGTCCCCATTACGACGGTGAGGCGGAGCGTCGCCCTACCTACACGCGTCTCGTCCGCGAAGGGATGATGCCGGGCTACGCGGCCGACGACGACGCCGCGTTCGTCTTCGTCGGCACGGAGCTCGTCGAGGTGGTCAGCCAGCGCGAGGGCGCTCGCGGCTACCGGGTCACGGCTGAGGGCGAAGAGCCGCTGGAGGCGCGGCTGCTGTGAGGCGCTTCTCGATCCAGTCGACCGCGAGCGCGTGCGGC
>JBPCJB010000005.1:0-13148 GCA_051005735.1 Gaiellaceae bacterium
CCCGCGAGCATCCCGCGCACCGCCTCGATCACGTAGGTGAGCGGATTGATGGTGGCGAGCGCCTCGATCCAGCCGTCGAGGAGCCCGAGCGGCACGTAGACGGGCGCGAAGAAGAGGGTCAAGAAGACGGGCATCTGCATCACCGGCCCCGCCTGGATCGTCCGGAAGCGCATCGCGACGCCGCTCGCCCACAGCAGCCCGGCGATGTTGATCAGGAGCGCGAGCGCGTACATCCCGAAGACGTCGACGGCGCCGCCGAAGACGTTCATCCCGGCGAGCAGGGCGACGACTGTGAGCACCGTCGCGGTCACGGCCCAGCGCGCCAGCGCCGCGATCGCGTAGCCGAGCACGATTCCCGTCCTGTTCGGCGCCGCGAGGAGCAGCCGCCGCGCGAAGCCGTACTCGAAGTCGCGCGCGATCCCGAAGCTGGTGAAGACACCGCCTAACGCGGCCGACTGGATCAGGACGAAGCAGAACTGGAAGGCCGTGTAGCCCGGCTCGAAGTCGAACCCGGGCACACGGGCGACCTGCGAGAGCCCGCCGGCGAACGCCGTGAAGAAGAAGAGCGGGAAGATCAGCGAGGGGAAGAAGAGCGACGGGTTCGTGAAGACGACCTTCAGCGTCCGCCAGGCGACTCCTGATGCAACGGGCCATATCCTCATGTGCGCGCGAGCCTCTCCTGGAGCGCGAAGGACGCGAGCGCCGTCGCGACGATCCCGATCAGGACGGCGAAGCCGAAACCGAGCAGGAGCGCCTCGCCGTTCCAGCCGGTGATGATCAGGCTCCGCACGCACTCGATCAGGTACGAGACCGGGTTTGCCGTCGCGACGGCCTTGAACCAGTCGACGCCGATCAGGTTCCGCGGCGTGTTCATCGAGGAGAGGAAGAGAAAGACGAAGAGGAGTGGGAAGAGGCCCTGGATCGCCTCGCCCGAGCCGGTGCGGAAGGCGAGGAAGGCGCCGAGCGCGCCGAAGCTGATCGAGATGACCACCGCGAACCCGAAGAGGACGAGGATCCCGAGCGCGCCGGAGGCGAAGTCGACGCCGACGATCAGGCCGACCGCGACGTAGAACGCCGCCTGGACGAGGCCCATCACGACGACGCCCGCAAGCTGTCCGGCGATCAGCGCGACCCCGCGCATCGAGGTCAGCGAGAGCCGGTTCAGGAAACCGGTCTGGATGTCCTTCGCGAGGTCGGTGCCCGCGTTCATCGTCGAGAAGAGCGCGCCCTGGATGAACGGAACAGCGAGCGCGAAGGCAAGGAAGGAGTCCGTCGGGAAGCCCGGCAGCTTCGTAGAGGCGTCGAGCCCACCCGAGTTCACGAGCAGGAGCATGATCGGGAAGATCAGCGGGAAGACGACGGCTGCGGGCTGGCGGATTGTGCGGACGATCGAGCGTCGGGCGAGCGCGCCGACCTGCTCCAGAACCGCCATATTCATGCGGTGGGCTCGGCCGCGTCCGCCTCGCCCTCCCCGGCGCCTTCGAGCGAACGACCCGTCTTGGCGAGGAAGACATCGTCGAGCGAGGGCGCCTGGATCTCGAGGCTCGCGAGCGTCAGGCCCGCGTCGTCGATGGCGCGAACGACCGCCGGAAGCCCCGCGACACCCTCGCGGAGCCGGACGACGACGTCGCGGGAGCCGTCCCTCAGCGGCTCGCCGAAGGCTGAAAGCACCGAGGCGAGCTGCTCGCGGTCGTCCTCCTCGACGGGATTCGCGTGCACGCTCGGGAGCCCGATCTCGGCCTTGAGCGAGCTCGGCGTCCCCTCGGCGACGATCCGGCCGTGGTCGATGATCCCGACGCGGTCGGCAAGCGCGTCCGCCTCCTCGAGGTACTGCGTGGTCAGAAAGACGGTCACCCCGTCCTCGCGCGCCAGCCGCCCCACCTCGTCCCAGAGCGCCGTCCGGCTCTGAGGGTCGAGGCCGGTCGTCGGCTCGTCGAGGAAGAGAAGCCGCGGCCGGTGGACGAGCGCGAGCGCGAGATCGAGGCGGCGCTTCATCCCGCCTGAATAGCCTCCCACCCTCCGGTCGGCCGCCTCGCTGAGACCGACGCGCTCGAGCAGCTCGTTCGAGCGCTCCTTCCGCTCGGCGCGGGCGATTCCCTGCATCGTCGATTGGAGCCGCAGATGATCTCGACCCGTGAGCATCGGATCGAGAGCCGCCTCCTGGAGCGCCGCCCCGATCACCGAGCGCACCTTCGGCCCTTCCTTGACGACGTCGTACCCACCAACGCGCGCTGTTCCAGAGGTGGGCGGCAGCAGCGTCGTCAGCATCAACACGGTCGTCGACTTGCCTGCGCCGTTCGGGCCGAGGAAGCCGTAGATCTCGCCCGGCTCGACCCGCAGATCGATCTCGTCGACCGCCCGCGGCCCCTTCTTGAACTCACGCACGAGCCGTTCGACGACGATCGAGTTGTCCTGCGCAGCCACGAACCAACCCTAGCGAGGGGCTCGCGCGGCTTGTGTTGGAACAACACAAGCGCTCGTCGAGGCTTCGTTGCGCGCGACGAAGAGCGCTTGTGTTGAAACAACACTAAGTCCCTCGCCACGGCTCGAGGATCGTGCGGGCTGCCGGGTCGACGACTGCGACGGCCGGCAGCGGGATCGACTCCCACTCGGCCAGCCCCACGCGAGTCTGCCCTCGCAGCCGAGCGAGGTAGAGGCTGAGCACGGCGCCGTGGGAGACGAGCACCAGGTCGCCGCGGGATGCAGCGAGCAGCCGCTCGACACACGCGACGATCCGCGCCGCCGCGGCGTTGCGCTCCTCCCAACCCGGGACCGAGCTTCCGTTGAGCCAGTCGTCGACGCGGGCGACGAAGGCGGCGCGGTCGTCCACTGACGATGCATCGCGTTCGGCCTCGCGCAGATCATGCTCCACGTCGAGCTCGACGCCGGCAGCTCGCGCAATCGGCTCGGCGGTCGCGCGCGCCTTCGGCTCGGGGCTCGTGACCACGGCCTCGACACCGTCGAAGAGATCGAGCCGCGCGAGCCGCTGCGCGTCAGCCCGGCCCTCGGACGTGAGCTGCCACCGGCGCGGCGGCAGCTCGGGATCGAGCCGAACCTGCGCGTGGCGGACGAGCACGAGCCGGCGCACGAGCCTAGTGTTGCTTCAACACTAAGTCGGGGCGAGCCAGATCGTCGCGAGCGGGGGGAGCGTCACGAGCGCCGACTGGCCCTGCAGGTGACACGTGACCGTCTCCGTCTCGAGGCCCCAGCCGTTGCCGATGTCGGAGCCGCCGTAGAAGCGCGAGTCCGTGTTCAGCACCTCGCGCCAGCGGCCGACGAGGGGCAGGCCCAGCCGCCATTCCTCGCGCACGACCGGCGAGAGGTTGCAGACGCAGACGAGCCACCTCGCCTCACCGTCCGTTCGCGCAAACGCCAGCACGTTCTCGCCGGCGGCGTTCGGCTCGAGCCACCGGAAGCCCTCGTGCGAGAAGTCGACCTCCCAGAGCGCCGGCTCGTCCTTGTAGCTGCGGTTCAGGTCGCGGACGAGCGTCTGGACGCCCGCGTGATCGGGATCCGCGAGCAGGTGCCAATCGAGCGACTTGGCGGGCTCGCTCCACTCGCGCTCCTGCGCCAGCTCGCCGCCCATGAAAAGGAGCTGCTTGCCGGGATGCGCCCACATGTAGCCGTAGAGCGCGCGCAGGTTCGCAAGCTGTTGCCAACGGTCGCCGGGCATCTTCTCGAGCAGCGAGCGCTTGCCGTGCACGACCTCGTCGTGCGAGAGCGGCAAGACGAAGTTCTCGTTCCAGGCGTAGACCAGCGAGAACGTCAGCTCGTGATGGTGAAAGCGCCGGTGGATCGAGTCCTTCGAGAAGTACTCGAGCGTGTCGTGCATCCAGCCCATGTTCCACTTGAGCCCGAAGCCGAGCCCGCCGAGGTAGGTAGGTCGTGAGACGCCGGGCCAGGCCGTCGACTCCTCCGCGATCGAGACGACGCCCGGCTCGCGGTCGTGCAGCACCTCGTTCAGCTCCTTCAGGAAGGACACCGCCTCGAGGTCCTCGCGCCCGCCGAATGCGTTCGGCACCCACTCGCCCGCCTTGCGCGAGTAGTCGAGGTAGAGCATCGAGGCGACTGCGTCGACTCGCAGCCCGTCCGCATGGAACTCGCGCACCCAGTAGAGCGCGTTCGCGAGTAGGAAGTTCCGCACCTCGTTGCGGCCGAGATTGAAGACGAGCGTGCCCCAGTCCGGGTGAGCGCCGCGCCGCGGGTCGGCGTGCTCGTACAGCGCCGTCCCGTCGAACTGCGCGAGCGCGAACTCGTCGCGCGGGAAGTGGGCGGGCACCCAGTCGAGGATCACGCCGATCCCGGCCTGGTGCATGGCGTCGACGAAGGCGCGAAACTCGTCGGGCGAGCCGAGCGTCGCCTCGGTCGCGTAGAAGCCCGTCACCTGGTAGCCCCACGAGCCCGAGAACGGGTGGTGCATGACCGGCAGGAGCTCGACGTGCGTGAACTCGAGCTCGGCGGCATAGGCAACGAGCTGCTCGGCGAGCTCCCGCCAACCGAGCCCGAGCCGCCAGGAGCCGGCATGCACCTCGTAGATCGACATCGGCCGGCGCAACGGCTCGGCCGCCCGCCGCGCTTCGAGCCACTCCGCATCGCCCCACTCGTGGCTCGAGGTGTAGACGATGGACGCCGACCGCGGCGGCACCTCGGCGGCCGCGGCGAAGGGGTCGGCCTTCAGGCGCAGGACGCCGTCCGCCCCGCTCACCGCGAGCTTGTACGTCGAGCCCTCGCCTGGATCGGGCACGAGCGCGTGCCAGATCCCGGACGAGCCCTGCGGCTCGAGCTGGTCGACGGTCGCATCCCAGCCGTTCCAGTCGCCGACGACGGCGACGGCTCGCGCGTTCGGTGCCCAGACCGCGAAGGAGACACCGTCCGGGGTCACGTGCGCGCCGAGCCGCTCGTAGATCCGCTCGTGCCGTCCTTCGCCCGCCAGATGGAGATCGAGATCCCCGAGCTTCGCGTTCATTCCGCCTCCAGCATCCGCAGGATCCCGGCGACGGGGATGCCGACCCAGTCAGGGCGGTTGTTCAGCTCGTAGCGAAGCTCGTAGACGGCCTTCTCCAGCTCGAAGACGGTGAGGAGCCGCTCGATTCCCTGCTCGCCGGCGGGCAGGAGCGTCGAATCGGCGACGGCGAGGTAGCCATCGAGGAAACCCGACCGGCACTCCTCCTCCCAGCGCGGCGGCGGCGCCACCCCGCGCTGGAGCTGGGACGCCGATGCGGCGTACGCGAAGGAGCGCAGCATCCCTGCGACGTCGCGGAGCGGGGAGCGCTTGCGGCGCCGCTCGGGCACGCTCCGCGCGGGCTCGCCCTCGAAGTCGAGGATCAGCCAGTCGTCCTCCTCCGTCCAGAGCGCCTGTCCAAGGTGGTAGTCGCCGTGATGGCGGATCACCTTGCCGACGTTGCCGATGTGGGTGAGCAGGCGCAGCCGGTCGCGCACCTCCTCGCCGCGGCCCGCGATCGGCGCGAGCGCGTCGAGTTCCGGCAACGTGGCGAAGACGCCTTCGATCTCCTCGTCGATCGAGGCGGAGAGAAGCGCGAGCCCCTCGGAGCTCGGCTCCTCGGGCGCGAAATGCGGATCGCCCACGTCCGAACCGAGAGCGTTGTGTAGCCGGGCCGTCACCTCGCCGAGCCGGCGTGCGCGCGTCGGGAGCCATTCCGGCTCGGACGCGATCGTGTTGAGCGCCAGCTTCCAGCCGTCGCCCTGCGAGGGGACGAAGCGCTGGAGCAGGGCGAGCGTCGTCTCGAGGGGTCGCCCCTCGTAGGCTGCGTAGCCCTCGAGCGCGGCGATGTGCTCGAAGCCCCGATCGGTGAGGAAGCGCAGCAGCTCGAGCTCGGGGTTCACACCCGGCTCGATCCGGCGGTAGAGCTTGAGCGCGAGCCGCTCGTCGAGCACGACCGAGCTGTTCGACTGCTCGGCGCCCATCGGCCGGATCGACGCCAGCTCGCCGGCGCGGTCGGCGAGGCCGTCGGCCCCCCAGAAGGCGATTGCCGCGTCGTCCCGCCGAAGCGTCGCTCCGGATCGCATCAGGCCGACGACCTCGCGCACGAGCGCCGGATCGGCGATCGCGTCGTAGACCGTCCAGCCCTCGACCTCGGCGATCACCGATTCGCTCCAGCCTTCGTCGGCGGGGCGGAAGCCCAGGGGCAGGTGGTAGAGGTCGTGGCTCTGGAGTCCGTAGCGCACCTCCACGATCCCGAAGGCGAGAAGCGGCGGGCCGCCGGGCGCGATGCCGGCGTCGAGCACGCGCGCATCGAGTACGTCGCGCGACTTGCCGCCGAACCAGCGCTGCGAGGCGATCGTGCCGAGGAGGACGAGGCCGTCGAGGAAGTGGAGGTCGCCTGCCTCGATCCGGGTGCGCAGCTCGGCGCTCATGGGTCAGTGCTCATCGGCCGGGTCCTGGAGCTGGAACCAGAAGAAGCCGCGTGGCGCGAGCGTGAGCAGGTACGGCAGCTCCCCGATCCTGGGGAACTCGGTGTTGCCGAGCAGCTCGACGGGCACGCGGCCGGAGAAGGAGGAGAGATCGAGCTCCACAGCCTGGGCTGTCCGAGCGAGGTTGTGGACGCAGAGGATGATGTCCTCCGAGAACGAGCGAATGTGGGCGAAGATCTTCGGGTTGTCGGGCCGGAGCACGTGCACATCACCGAGCCCGAAGACCGGATGCTGCTTGCGCAGCTCGATGAAGCGGCGGAGCCAGCGGAGCAGCGAGGTCGGAGTACGAAGCTGCGCCTCCACGTTCACCGACTGGAACCCGTACACGGGATCCATCAACGGTGGCAGGAACTGCTGGGCGAAGTCGGCGCGCGAGAAGCCTCCATTTCGGTCGCCCGTCCACTGCATCGGCGTACGCACCCCGTCGCGGTCGCCGAGGTAGACGTTGTCGCCCATCGCGATCTCGTCCCCGTAGTAGAGCACGGGCGAACCCGGAAGCGAGAAGAGGATCGCGTGCATCAGCTCGATCTCGTCGCGGCCGTTGTCGAGGAGCGGCGCCAGACGCCGGCGGATCCCGAGATTGAGCTTCATCCGCGGATCCTTGGCGTACTCGGCGTACATGTAGTCGCGCTCCTCGTCCGTGACCATCTCGAGGGTGAGCTCGTCGTGGTTTCGGAGGAAGAGCCCCCACTGGGCGGAGCTCGGAATCGTCGGCGTGCGATCGAGGATCTCGATCATCGGCAGGGCCTCCTCGCGGCGGAGAGCCATGAACATCCGCGGCATCACGGGGAAGTGGAAGGCCATGTGGCACTCGTCGCCCGCGCCCGCTCCGAAGTAGGCGACGACGTCCTCGGGCCACTGGTTCGCCTCGGCGAGGAGGACGCGGTCCGGGAAGCGCGCATCCACCTCGGCCCGGACCTTCTTCAGGTACTCGTGCGTTCGAGGCAGGTTCTCGCAGTTCGTCCCCTCCTCCTCGAAGAGGTAGGGGACGGCGTCGAGGCGGAAGCCGTCGAGCCCGACGTCGAGCCAGAAGCGGAGCACCTCGAGCATGGCCTCCTGCACCTCCGGGCTCTCGTAGTTCAGGTCCGGCTGGTGGCTGAAGAAGCGGTGCCAGTAGTACTGGCCGCGGACCGGATCGAACGTCCAGTTCGACGTCTCCGTGTCGACGAAGATGATCCGCGCGTCGAGGTAGCGGTCGTTCGTATCCGACCAGACGTACCAGTCGCCCTTCGGCCCGGTCGGGTCGTTGCGCGATTCCTGGAACCAGGCGTGGTCGGACGAGGTGTGGTTCATCACGAGGTCGACGATCACGCGGATCCCGCGCTCGTGGGCCGCCTCGACGAAGCCGCGGAAGTCCTCGACGGTGCCGTAGTCGGGGTTGATCCCGTAGAAGTCGGCGATGTCGTAGCCGCCGTCGCGGAGCGGCGAGGGATAGAACGGGAGCAGCCAGATGCAGTCGATCCCGAGCCACTGGAGGTAGTCGAGCTTCTGCTGGAGCCCGCGGAAGTCGCCCGAGCCGTCGTCGTTCCCGTCGAAGAACGCGCGCGTGTGGATCTCGTAGAAGACGGCCGTCTTGAACCAGAGCGGGTTCCCCTCGAACCAGTGGCCAGGCTCGCTCACGCGCTGTCTCCGAGGGACGTGGCGTGTCCGGTGGAGCCGGTCATGCGAGCCTCAGGAGGTGGCTCTGGCCGGGGGCGAGACCGACGTAGTTGCGGCCTACCCGCCAGCGATAGCGCTCGCCGGAGAGCAGGTCGAGCACCGGGAACTCCGGCGGCAGCCCGAGCTCGGGTCGGACGATCACGACATCCTCGCGAGGTGCGAACGGATCGAGGTTGACGACGACGACGAGCTCGCGCCCCTTCGCGTAGGCGAGCAGGTGCTCGCCGTGCGTCTCGAGGAAGCGGACGTTCTCGAAGCGCTGCAAGGCGGGCTCGGCGCGTCTGAGCTCGTTCAGCCGCCTGACGAGCGCCAAGAGCGGCCCGTCCAGCTGCCGCTGCTTCAGCTCGTACTTCTCCGAGTCGAGGTACTCCTCGCTGCCCTCCCGCAGCGGCACGTTCTCGAAGCTCTCGAAGCCGGAGTAGATCCCGTACGTGGGTGAGAGCGTCGCGGCGAGCACGAGTCGCGTCGCGAAGGCCGGCGGCCCGCCGAGCTGTAGGTACTCGTGGAGGATGTCCTGGGTATTGACGAACATGTTCGGCCGGTAGTACGGCGACCAGCCGAGCAGCAGCTCGACGAGCTCGACCAGCTCGGCCTTCGTGTTCTTCCAGGTGAAGTACGTGTACGACTGGCCGAAGCCGGCCTTCGCGAGGGTCGTCATCATCGCGGGCCGGGTGAACGCCTCCGAGAGGAAGATCGTGTCGGGGAACCGGGCGCGCACCTCGCTGATCAGCCACTCCCAGAAGTCGACCGACTTCGTGTGCGGGTTGTCGACGCGGAAGACGCGGACGCCGCGCTCGCACCAGCCGAGCACGATCGTCCGGAGCTCTTCCCAGAGCCCACGCCAGTCCTCGGAGTCGAAGTTGACGTTGTAGATGTCCTGGTAGCGCTTGGGCGGGTTCTCGGCGTACTTGAGCGTCCCGTCCGGCCGGCGATTGAACCACTCGGGGTGCTCGACGAGCCACGGGTGATCGGGGGAGCACTGGATCGCGAGGTCGAGTGCGATCTCGACTCCGACCTGCCGGCCGGCCTCGATCATCGTGTCGAAGTCCTTCCACGTCCCCAGCTCCGCATGGATCGCCTCGTGGCCGCCCTCGCGCGCCCCGATCGCCCAGGGGCTACCGGGATCGCCCGTCGCCGCGACGAGCGCGTTGTTGCGCCCCTTGCGATTCGTCGTCCCGATCGGGTGCACAGGCGGCAGGTAGACGACGTCGAAGCCGAGCTCGGCCAGCTCCGGGAGCACCGCCGCGACGCCTTTGAAACCGCCCCACGAACGCGGAAAGAGCTCATACCAGGCGCCGAAGCGGGCGCGCTCGCGCTCGACGTCGACCTCGAGCGGGCTTCGCAAAGACGCCTTTCCGTGCCGATCCCTCGCGCCGAGCCCAGGGGCCGCCTCCCGCCAGTCGACGAGCTCACCGGCGCCGAAGAGGACCTCGCCCTCGGAGAGCTCGCTCGTCAGGTCGAGTTGCTCGGCCTCGATCTTCCGGTCGAGCTCGTCGAGGAAGCTCGCGTACCGGTCGACCCACGCCTCGACGGTGAACTGCCAGCGGCCGAGCTCCGTGGGCTCGAACTCGCCGGCCCAACGGTCGTTGCCGAGGAGCTGCAACGGCCGCTCGAGCCACTTGCGCGTCCCGGTCGGCCGGTAGCGCACGACCGCGCGCAGCAGGTCGTGCCCGTCCTTGAAGATGGTCGCCGTGATCTCGACGCGGTCGCGCACACAGCTCTTCGCCGGATATCTGCCGCAGTCCACCTGTGGCCGGACATCCTGGATCTGGATTCGCGGGGGCGGCTGCTTCGACGAGGGTATGGACACGCTTCCGAGACTTTCGACGCTGGCAGAACGGTAAACAGTGGCGAGCGCTGAACCGACGGTGCAGCTTCCCCGATCGAGCGGGATCGTGCTGCATCCAACCTCCCTTCCGAACGGGCGCCTCGGGAATGGGGCTTACGCATTCGTCGACTGGCTCGAGGCCGCCGGCCAGAGTTGGTGGCAGGTGCTGCCGCTCGGCCCGCCCGACGAGGTCGGCTCCCCGTATGCCTCGGCGTCCGCCTTCGCCGCGTGGAGCGGCTTCCTCGCCGAGCCGGAGGCTGCGGTCTCCCCCCGGGAGGTCGCCTCCTTCCGGAAACGGCACGCCTACTGGGCGAGCGACTGGGAGAACGCGGGCGGCGACCTGGCCGATCAGGTGCGGTTCCAGCGCGAGTGGACCGCGCTCCGCGAATACGCCCGAGCGCGCGGGATCCGGGTGATCGGCGACGTGCCGATCTACGTGGCGTCGGGAAGCGTCGACCACCGCTCTCATCCCGAGCTCTTCCTGGAGGGCGTCGTGGGCGGGGCGCCGCCCGACAAGCTCGGCCCAGCGGGCCAGCACTGGGGGAATCCGCTCTTCGACTGGGAGGCGGTCGCGCGCGACGGCTATCGCTGGTGGATCGAGCGGCTGCGCCGCACCTTCGAGCTCGTCGACCTGACCCGGATCGACCACTTTCGCGGCTTCGCGGCCTTCTGGGCGATCCCGGAGCACTCGACGGACGCCCGCGACGGCCGCTGGCTGACCGGCCCGGGCGCAGCGCTCTTCCGCGCGGTCGAGCGCGACCTCGGCGCGCTGCCCGTGATCGCCGAGGACCTCGGCCTGATCACGCCCGACGTCGACGCCCTCCGCGACGAGCTCGGGCTACCCGGAATGGTCGTCCTCCTTTGGGCCTTCAGCGGGGCGAGGGACAGCCCGCACCGGCTCGAGAACCATCGCGAGCACCAGGTCGTCTACACCTCGACCCACGACACCGACACGCTCCGGGGCCACTTTCCGAGACGCACGCCATGGCGGCTGCTCGAGTTGGCGCTCTCCTCCCGCGCGAGGCTCTGCATGATCCCCATCCAGGACGTGCTCGGACTCGGGAACGGAGCCCGGATGAACCGTCCCGGCACGGCGACCGGCAACTGGGAGTGGCGGCTCGAGCCGGGACAGCTCACGGACTGGCTCGCGATCGACCTCCGCGCCGCCACGGAGACGGCGGGCCGGCTCCCGTGAGCCGGAGCGCCGCGGTGGTTATCCTCCGCTCCTTGGATCCTCGGGAGGAGAGGCTCGCGCGGAACGAGGTGCTCTTCCGCGAGGTCAACGAGCAGGTGCTCGAGGTTGCGGCCGGGCACGGTCAGGACGGGCACCGCTACGAGTTCTTCTGCGAGTGCTCGAACCGGGACTGCACCCTGAAGCTCTCGCTCGCCGTCGAGGCCTACGAGGCCGTCCGCGCCTACCCCGACCGGTTCGCGGTCGCGCCGGGCCACGGCATGCCCGAGATCGAGCGCGTCGTCGAGCGCTGCGACGGCTATGACGTCGTCGCAAAGGACGGCCTCGCCGGGCGACTGGCCGAGGTGCACGACCCGCGCAGCTAGATGTCCTCCGGGGTCAGTCCGCTCGCGACAGTACGCCGTCCGTCGGCCTCGTAGACCACGTCGACGACGTCGTTCTGGCGGTAGGTTCCGGCGGCGCCGAAGAGAAGGGAGGCCCACCGCCAGAAGCCGAGCTTGCCCTCCTGGCGGAGCACGCGCGCGAAGGCGAGACTGCGGCCCTCGACTCGATAATCGCGGCCTTCCACCTGCGCGACCCCGTTCACGTAGACCTCGAAAGGCCGCCCGATCTCGGCCGGGAGCTCGACGCGGGTTCGGCTGCGCACCGCCTCGGCCACGTTCATAGAATGCCTGCGGCCGTGCGTCGACCCCTCGCCTTCGCAGTCCTGAGCGCGCTCGCGCTCTGCAGCACCGCCGCGGCGGGGAACGGCGGCTTCGCCCCGGTGGACGCGGCCTCTCCGAACGCCGAGGGGATCGCCGAGAGCTACGTGTGGGTCTCGATCTTCACGGGCTTCATCTTCCTGCTCGTCGAGGGCTCGCTGATCTGGGTCATCGTCCGGTACCGGCGCCGCCGGCGCACACGCGCCGAGGACGGCCCCCAGGTGCACGGCAACACGAATCTCGAGCTCGCGTGGACGGCGCTGCCGATCGTGATCCTCGTCGCGATCGGGGCCTTCGTCTTCTACAAGCTCCCCGGAATCCAGGACGTGCCGAGCGCGAACGCGGCCGGCGGGCGGATCGACGTCGAGGTGAAGGGCTATCGCTACTACTGGAACTTCACCTACCCGAACGGTGTGATCGCGGTCGACAACCTGCGCGCGCCGGCAGAACAGACAGTCAAGCTCGACATCACCGCGCCGCCGTTCGAGGTGATCCACTCCTGGTGGATTCCTGCCCTTGGCGGCAAGTTCGACGCGATCCCGGGCGTGACCAACGAGTCCTGGTTCCGCGCCGAGGCCCCAGGCGTCTATCGCGGCCAGTGCGCCGAGTTCTGCGGGATCCAGCACACCGCGATGACGGCTCAAGTGGAGGCGCTGCCACGCGCGGAGTTCGAGAGCTGGCTGGAGGAGGAGGCGCGCGCCCAGGACGCCGGCACGTCCGACCTCGGCGAGGAGACGTACGCCGGAGCGTGCGCGAAGTGCCACGGGCTCGCGGGCGAGGGCGACATCGGCCCGCGGCTCGCAGGCAACAGCCTGCTCCAGGATGCGAACGCGCTCGAGTCGGTGATCCGGAACGGCCGCGGCGAGATGCCGCCCGTCGGCAAGGATTGGGAGGAGCGACAACTCGCCGCGCTCACCGACTTCCTGGAAGAGGGGCTCACGGATGGCGGTTAGGGCCGAGAAGCCGATCCCGGCCTGGCAGCGCGGCCGCGTCGCGAGCTGGCTGACGACGGTCGATCACAAGCGGATCGGGATCCTGTACATCGTCACCTCCGGCCTCTTCTTCGTGGCGGGCGGGATCATGGCGCTCCTGATGCGGACGCAGCTCGCGCAGGCGAACACGGACTTCATCACGCGCGACGGCTACAACGAGCTCTTCACGATCCACGGCACGACGATGATCTTTCTCGTCGTCGTCCCGATTCTCGCCGGCTTCGGCAACTACCTCGTGCCGCTGATGATCGGCGCCCGCGACATGGCCTTCCCGCGCCTGAACGCGCTCTCGTATTGGCTCTTCCTCTTCGGCGGGATCGTCCTCCTGCTCTCGTTCTTCGCCG
>JBPCJB010000006.1:0-8457 GCA_051005735.1 Gaiellaceae bacterium
GCTTCCAGCTGATCATGGAGTGGATCGCTCGCGAGTCGGGCGCCGCGTACGGCAGCTCGCCCGAGGCGACGAAAGCCCACCGCGTGATCAGCGACCACGGCCGGGGGGTGACGTTCCTCGCCGCCGAGGGAGTCACCCCGTCGAACGAGGGCCGGGGCTACATCCTGCGCCGGCTGATCCGGCGTGCCGTCACCCAGGCCCGGAGGATCGGGCTCGAGGGCGTGCACCGGCTGCCCGCGATCGTCGTCGAGCAGGTCGGCCCGTGGTACCCCGAGGTCGTCGAGCACGCCGAGACGATCGAGCGCGTCGTCCGGCAGGAGGAAGAGCGTTTCTCGGAGACGCTCGAGCGCGGTCTCAAGGAGTTCGGGGAGCTCTCGCGCGGCGAGACGATCTCGGGCGAGGGGGCATTCCGCCTGGCCGCGACCTACGGCTTTCCGATCGAGCTGACGGTAGAGCTGGCGAGCGAGCGCGGCCAGAGCGTCGACACGGACGGCTACGGCGAGGAAATGGGACGCCACCGCGAGATCTCGCGGGCCGGGGCCGAGTCCGGCGCTCAGCGGGCCGCGGACTTCGCCGCAGGCGCCGGCTTCACGAGCGAGTTCATCGGCCACGCGAAGACGGACGTCCTGACCCAGATCGGCGCACTCGAGGAGCTCGGCGATGGGCTCTTCCTCGCGAAGCTGCGCGAGTCGCCGTTCTACGCGGCCGGCGGCGGCCAGGTTAGTGACGCCGGCGAGCTCGTCCACGAGAAGACGGGCGCGACGGCGACGCTGCGGGAAGCGCACCGGCTCGGTGACGATCAGACGCTCGTCTTCGAGGGCCCGGTTGGCAGAGAGGGAGGATTCGCGGCTGGCGATCGGGTGCGCGCGCTCGTCCCGTGGTCTGTGCGCTTCCCGACGATGGCGAACCACACGGCAACCCACCTTCTCCACGAGGCGCTGCGGCAGGTGCTCGGCGAGCACGTCAAGCAAGCCGGCTCAGCCGTCCGGCCCGACAAGCTCCGCTTCGACTTCACCCATGAGCGCGCCCTCACGCCCGAAGAGCGTGCCGAGGTGGAGCGGCTCGTCAACGAGCAGGTCTTCCAGAACCGACCGGTGCGGATCTTCGAGACGCCGATCGCCGAGGCGCGCAGGCTCGGGGCGCAGATGCTCTTCGGGGAGAAGTACGGCGAGATCGTGCGGGTCGTCGAGATCGACGGCTTCTCGCGCGAGCTCTGCGGCGGCACCCACGTCCGCTCGACCGCCGAGATCGGCCCGGTCGCGATCCTCTCGGAGGGCTCGGTGGGCTCGGGCGCGCGCCGGGTGGAGGCAGTGTCGTCCGGCGAGGCCTACGCGATGTTGCGGGCGCGAGCGCAGGAAGCGGACGAGCTCCGCGGCGAGCTCGAGCAGACGCGGAAGCAGGGCAAGGAGAAGCCGCAGACCACGGATCGAGCCGATTTCTCGGTCACGCGAGAAACCGCCGCCGGCGATGTGACGGTGCTCGTCGTGGACGTAACGCGCGGCGATCCGCTGGACGTCTCCGACCGGCTGAAGCAGAAGCACGCTCCGGCGGTCGTGATCGTCGGGCTCGAGGAGAACGGCTCCGCGCAGATTCTGATCAACATGGACCGCTCGCTCGAAGATCGTGGCGTCCACGCGGGCGACGTGATCCGCGACGCGGCGGCGCTGATGGGCGGGAAAGGCGGGGGACGGCCGACGATGGCCCGCGCAGGCGGCAAGGACGCCGCGCGGTTGCCGGCTGCGCTCGCGCTCGCCGAGCGGACGATTCTCGACAAGCTCGGCTAGCCTGCTTTCGTGAAGGTGCTCGCCCTGGACTACGGCGCCGCGCGCACCGGTGTCGCGGTCTCCGACGCGACCGGCACGCTCGCGCGCCCGCTCGGGGTCGTGGAACGCGCGGCCACCCGCACGGGGCTCGAGCGCCTTGTCGAGCTCGTCGACGCAGAGCGGGTCGAGCGGATCGTGGTCGGCCTGCCGCTGACGCTGCGCGGCGCGCAGGGACTCCAGGCCGAGGAGACGGATCGCTTCGTCGAGGCGCTCCGCGCAGCCGTCTCCGTTCCCGTCGAGCGCTTCGACGAGCGTTTTACGACGACGCTCGCCTCGCGTGATCCGGCCTCAAGGGCGCCAGAGGACGCGCGGGCAGCTGCGCATCTCCTGGAGACGTATCTCGCCTCGACGGCGGCCCGGGCATGACGCCGCCTCCCGGCCGAACCTATCGCTCTCGTCCCTCCCGCGTCCGCGTGGCGCTCCGGCGCCTCGTCGCTGCGGGGCTCCTCGTGGCTTTCTTCGGAGTCGCGCTCTGGCTCGGGGTCGGCACGCTCGGGAGCGGAGGAGGAGGCGCCGAGGAAGCCGTGACGCCGACGATCACGGTGGCTCCTCCGCCGCCCTCGCTCAAGATCGTCTTTCCCGAAGGCTTCACGCGTGACCAGATGATCGCGCGCGCCGGGGCGGTGCGGAACATCGCGCAACGCAAGCGGAAGATCACGCCGAGGCTCTCGGGCCCCTCCTATGCGAGGGCGTCGAAGGCGGCGAAGGCGCCCGCCCAGTTCCGCGGCGACGCCAAGGGAATCGAGGGCTTCCTCTTCCCGGCCACATACGAGTTCACGGCCAAGACGACGGCGAAGAAGCTCGTCGCGGACCAGCTCGCGTTCTTCGGCCAGAACTGGCGCAGGCTCGATCTGCGGGCGGCGAGGGCGAAGAACCTGACGCCGTACGACGTCCTGATCATCGCCTCGATGATCGAGAAGGAGACGATCGCGCCCGGGGAGCGGGCGAAGGTTGCCGCCGTGATCTACAACCGGCTCAAGGCCGGGATGCCGCTCGGGATCGACGCCACGATCCGCTACGGCCTCGACGTGCCGGGCACGGAGGCGCTGCGGGTCTCCCAGCTCGAGAGCGACAACCCCTACAACACACGCAACCGCACAGGGCTGCCGCCGACGCCGATCGCCAACCCGGGTCTCGCCTCGATGCGGGCGGCGGCCAAGCCGGCGGACGTCGACTTTCTCTTCTTCGTCCGCAAGCCGGACAAGATCCACCACTTCTTCACGGCGAGCGAATCGGAGTTCTTCGCGAAGGCGTGCGAGTACGGCTTCGGCTGCGGTTAAACCTTGTGTTGAGACAACACAAGGTCTCGTCGGCCCGCGCCACCGCGCCGTTCGAGAGAAGCTCGTGTTGTTGAAACACAAAGTCCGATCGTGATCGCAGGCTCGGCGCGGGTCGTCGCCCTGCTCGGGCAGCCGGTTGCGCACTCGCTTTCGCCACGGATGCAGAACGCGGCGTTTGCCGCTCGTGGGCTCGACTACATCTACGTGCCTTTCGACGTTCCGTCCGAGCGGATCGAGGAGGCCGTGCGCGGCCTCGTCGCGCTCGGGTTCGCGGGCGCGAACGTAACCGCTCCGCACAAGCTCGCGGTGGCGAAGCTCTGCGAGACGGACGTCGCCTCGGTCAACACGCTCCTCGTTCGCGAGGGGCGACTGGAGGGCCGCTCGACCGACGCCGCGATTCTGGACGGTGTCGTCGCCGAGCGGCCTGCTGTGATCGGCGGCGGCGGCTCGGCAACCGCGTTCGCCGAGGCCCTTCCGCACGCGCGGGTCTTCAGTCGGAGCGGCGACTGGCCGCCGCGGGTCGACGGCGCCGACCTGGTGATCCACGCGACGACCGTGAAGGACGAGGTGCTCGTGCGGCTCGGGCCCTGCCAGACGCTGATCGATCTGCCGTATCCCGCTTCCGCCACAGCCGCCGCCGCGCGCGAGGCCGGCGCGACCGTGCTTGACGGCCTGGACGTTCTCGTTGCCCAAGGCGCTGCGTCGTTCGAGCTGTGGACGGGGGTACCGGCGCCGGTGGACGTGATGCGCGCCGCAGTAGGTTTGCGTCCATGACCCTCGGCTTGACGACGGCGGGTGAGTCGCACGGCCCGGCGCTCGTCGCGATCCTGACCGGCCTGCCCGCGGGGCTGTCGCTGGATCGGGCTGCGATCGACGCCGACCTGCGCCGCCGCCAGCAGGGCTATGGCCGCAGCCCGCGGCAGCAGCTCGAGCAGGACGCGGTCGAGGTGCTCGCGGGCCTCCGGCACGGGCGCACGCTCGGGACGCCGCTCGCACTCGTCGTTTCGAACCGCGACCACGCGAACTGGGAGTGGGGGATGAGCCCCTGGCCGCCCGAGGGCGAGCCGAGCGGGAAGGGGACGAAGCCGGTGACACTGCCGCGGCCCGGGCATGCCGATCTCGCCGGCGCGCTCAAGTACGGGCACGACGACGTGCGAAACGCGCTCGAGCGGGCGAGCGCGCGACAGACGGCGGTGCTCGCCGCCGCCGGAGCAGTCGCGAAGGCGCTGCTGCACGAGCTCGGGATCGAGGTCGCTGGAACCGCGCTCGAGGTGGGCGGCGAGACCGGCGAGCAGGCGCAACGCGACGCGACGGATGCCGCGAAAGGCGACCGCGACACGCTCGGCGGGGTCGTCGAGGTGCGAGCGACCGGCGTTTGTCCAGGACTCGGCTCCTACGCGAGTCGCGAGGATCGCCTCGACGGCCGTCTCGCCGCCGCGCTCATGGCGATCCAGGCGGTCAAGGGTTTCGAGCTCGGCGACGGCTTCGCGCTCGCTCGCGTCCGGGGCTCCGAAGCGCACGACGAGATCGAGCCGGGTCTGCGTCGCCGCTCGAACCGGGCAGGCGGGATCGAGGCCGGAGTCTCGAACGGCGAGGAGCTCGTCGTCCGCGCGGCGATGAAGCCGCTGCCGACGCTGATGAAGCCGCTCGACTCTGTCGATCTCGCCACCGGCGATGCCGCGCAGGCGCTCGTCGAGCGCAGCGACGTGCACGCGGTCGAGGCGCTGGCGGTCGTCGCGGAGGCAGCCGTTGCCTGGGAGCTCGCGCGGGCGGTCAAGGAGAAGTTCGGCGGCGACGCGATCGGCGACCTCGTTGCGGCGCACCGCGCGTACCTGGAGCGCATCGCGTGGCCACGCACGCCCTAGACCGCCACATCGCCCTCGTCGGGTTCATGGGCGCGGGGAAGACGAACCGCGGCCGCGAGCTCGCGGCGAGGCTCGGCCGGCGGTTCGTGGACGTCGACCGGAGGATCGAAGCCGACGCAGGTGTCTCGATCCCGCAGCTCTTCGCCGGTCGGGGCGGGGAGACGGCGTTCCGCAGCCGCGAGTGCAAGAGCGTCCTCGAGGCGCTGTCGCTCGCAGAACCCGCAGTTCTCGCCCTCGGTGGCGGCGCCGTCACGACCAAGCAGGTGCGCGACGCCCTTCGAAAGAGTGCGTGCACGCTGCTCGTCGAGATCGATCTCGAGACGGCGTGGGAGCGGGTGCGCAGCTCCAACAGGCCGCTGGCCCAGGACGAATCCGAGTTCAGGAAGCGGTACGAGCAGCGCGCCCCGCTCTACGACGAGGTCGCTGACGGCCGGGCGAGCGATCGGGACGGGCTCGTGCTCGCCGCAGCCGGGATCCAGCTCGAGCTGGGTGCCCTGGAGCGGCTCGGCGAGCTCGTTCCCGGCGACGGCCCGATCGAGATCGCCGCCGACGCGCACGTCGCAGGGATCTACGGAATGGAGGCGCAGCTTGCGCTCGGCGCCCGCGTGCGCGGTCTGCACGAGCTCCCACCCGGCGAGGAGGCGAAGTCGGTCGGGGCGCTCGAGCGGCTCTGGCGCGACCTCCGGCTCGACCGGCGAGGGACTCTCGTCGCGCTCGGCGGCGGCACGACCACGGATGCGGCCGGCTTCGCCGCGGCGACCTGGCTGCGCGGGATCGACTGGGTTGCCGTTCCGACGACGCTCGTCGGCCAGGTCGACGCCGCGATCGGCGGCAAGACGGCGATCGACCTGTCCGCTGGGAAGAACCTGGTCGGCGTCTTCCACTGGCCCGTCCGGACGGTGATCGACCCCGCGCTCCTCGAGACTCTCCCGGACGAGGAGCTCGCGAACGGCCGAGCCGAGCTCGTCAAGACGGGCCTGCTCGCCGGCGAGCCGCTGTGGGAGCTGCCGCTCGCCGATGCCGTCCGACGCTCAGCTGCATTCAAGGCGGCGATCTGCCTGCGCGACCCGCACGATCACGCGGAGCGCGCCCAGCTCAACCTCGGCCACACGTTCGCGCATGCGCTCGAGGCGGCAGCCGACTTCGAGCTCCCGCACGGCCGTGCCGTCGCCCTCGGCCTGCTCGCGGCGCTGCGCCTGTCCGGCCTCGACACCGCCGTCGTCGAGGAGCAGCTCCACCCTCGGCCGGTGAGCGTCGACCGAGACAGCGCCTGGGCGGCTCTCGCGCGAGACAAGAAGGCGGAGAACGGTGTGCCGAGGCTCGTCCTCCTCGAAGCGCTAGGCAGGCCGCGGCTCGGCGTCGAGCTCCCACCCGACGAGATCCGAGCCGCGCTCGACAGCCTGATCGCCGGGTAGCATCGCCCGCGTGCGAGTGGCAGTCCTCAACGGCGTCAATCTCGACGTGCTCGGTCGTCGCAGCCCGGAGCACTACGGCGGCCTGACCCTCGCCGAGCTCGAGAGCAGGATCTATGCCTGGTCGAAGGAGCTCGAGTGCACGACGCGCTGCCGGCAGACGAATCACGAGGGTCAGTTCGTCGAGTGGTGCCACGACGCGCTCGATTGGGCCGACGGCGTGATCCTGAACCCCGGCGCCTGGAGCCACTACAGCTACGCGATCCGCGACGCGGTCGAGCTCTTCACGATCCCGGTCCTCGAGGTGCACCTCTCGAACATCAAGGAGCGCGAGGAGTGGCGGCGGCAGTCGGTCGTCTCCGATCTCGCGACGAAGGTGATCTCCGGGAAGGGGCCGGAGGGCTACCGGGAAGCGCTCGCCTTCCTGGCGGAGAACGCGCAGACGGAAGCGACTGAGCCCGAGAAGATCGATTGAGCAGGATCGAGCGGCTCGCCGCGTTGCTCGAGGTGCCGCTGCTCGTCACGAGCGGCGTCAACGTCCGCTACCTGACCGGCCTCGCCAGCTCGAACGCGGCGCTGCTCGTCGACCCGGGCGGTGAGGCAACCCTCTTCACCGACTTCCGCTACGCGAAGAGGGCACGGACGCTGGACGAGGTGCGCTTCGAGCAGACGGCGCGGGCGGTGATCGGCGACCTGGCGACGCGGCTCGCGGGGAAGACGATCGGGATCGAGGCGCATGTGCTCAATGTCGACTCGCTGCATGCGCTGCGGGCCGGCGGTGTAGCCGCGCAGCCGACGTCGGGCCTCGTCGAGCGCCTGCGCGCGATCAAGGAGCCGGCGGAGCTCGAGAGCCTGCGACAGGCGGCAGCCATCTCCGACAAGGTCTTCGCTGCGCTCGCCGAGGAGCGCTTCGTCGGCCGCACCGAGCTCGAGCTGGCCTGGCGAGTGCGCGAGCTCTTCAAGGAGCACGGCTCCTCCGAGCTCTCCTTCGACACTATGGTCGCAGCCGCCGAGAACGGTGCGAGCCCGCACTCGGACAACCGTGACGTCGGCGTGCCTGCGAACACGCTCGTGATCGTCGACGCCGGTTGCCGCATCGATGGCTACGCCTCCGACTGCACGCGCACGTTCGCGACGGGCGAGCTTCCCGACGAGCTCGCGCGCGCCTATGCGGTGTGCCTCGAGGCGCAGCTCGCCGGGCTCGAGGCGATGGGGCCGGGCGTGAGCGGTCGCGAGGCGGACGCCGGCGCGCGCGACGTGATCGCGGCGGCCGGCTGGGGCGAGGAGTTCGGGCACGGCCTCGGGCACGGGATCGGGCTCGAGGTGCACGAGGCGCCGGCGGCGAGGGCCGAGTCGACTGACACGCTCGAGCCCGCCAACGTGCTCAGCTGCGAGCCCGGGATCTACCTGCCGGACCGCGCGGGCGTCCGGATCGAGGACATGGTGCTGATCACCGACGACGGCCGCGAGCGGCTGACCGAGATCGGCAAGGAGCTCGTCACCGTCGGCTAGGCTGGCGCGCGCTCATGGCCGACGTCGTCTCCACGAACGAGTTCAAGAACGGCATGCACGTCGAGATCGACGGCTCGGTCTGGCGGATCCTCGAGTTCCAGCACGTGAAGCCGGGCAAGGGCGGCGCCTTCGTGCGGACGAAGGTGCGGAGCATCGACTCCGGCTCGGTGGTGGACAAGACCTTCCGGGCCGGCGAGAAGTTCGCGCGCGTCTTTACCGAGACGAAGAACATGCAGTACCTCTACGACTCGGGCGACGAGGTCGTCTTCATGGACGAGTCGACCTACGAGCAGATGTCGCTGCCGCACGCCGCGCTCGAAGCCGAGCTGCCGTACATGCAGCCGTCGACGCCCGTCCAGCTTCTCTTCGTCGGCGGCAGGCCGAGCGGGATCCAACTTCCGTCCTCGATCGAGCTCGCGGTCACCGACACCGAGCCGGGCGTCAAGGGCGACACCGTCTCGAACGTGACGAAGCCGGCGACGCTCGAGACGGGCGCCGTCGTCCAGGTGCCGCTCTTCGTGAACCGGGGCGACCGGATCAAGGTCGACCCCCGCGAAGGGCGCTA
>JBPCJB010000007.1:0-6142 GCA_051005735.1 Gaiellaceae bacterium
GTGCAGCTCGACCTTCTCCTCGTCGGACTCCGCGAAGCGGTTGACGCCGACGATCACGCGCTCACCGGACTCGACATCGGCGTTCCAGCGGTAGGCGGCCTCCTCGATCTCGCCCTGGACATAGCCCTGCTCGATCGCGGCGACCGCGCCGCCGAGCTCGTCGATGCGGTCGATCAGCTCGCGTGCCCGCTCCTCGAGCTCGTCCGTGAGCGACTCGATGAAGAAGGCGCCGCCGAGCGGATCGGCCGTGTCGGTTGCGCCGCCCTCGTTCGCGAGCACCTGCTGCGTGCGCAGGGCGATCCGAGCCGAGCGCTGGGAGGGAAGCGCAAGCGCCTCGTCGAACCCGTTCGTGTGCAGGCTCTGGGCGCCGCCGCAGACCGCCGAGAGCGCCTGGATCGCGACGCGGACGATGTTCACCTCGGGCTGTTGCGCGGTCAGTGTCGAGCCGCCGGTCTGCGCATGGAAGCGGAGCGCGAGCGCCTTCGGGTTGGTGGCGCCGAAGCGGTCGCGCATCAGCGTCGCCCACAGCCGTCGCGCCGCGCGGAACTTCGCCACCTCCTGGAAGAAGTGGTTGTGCGCGTTGAAGAAGAAGGAGAGGCGAGCGCCGAACTCGTCCGGCGAGAGCCCCGCCTCGATCGCCGCGGCGCAGTAGGCGATCCCGTTCGCGAGCGTGAAGGCCAGCTCCTGAACCGCGGTCGAGCCCGCCTCGCGGATGTGGTAGCCGGAGATCGAGATCGTGTTCCAGCTCGGGATCCGCTCGGCGCAGTAGGCGAAGAGATCCGTGGTCAGCCGCATCGACGGCCGCGGCGGGAAGATGTAGTTCCCGCGCGCGATGTACTCCTTGAGGATGTCGTTCTGAACGGTTCCGCGGAGGGCGGTTCCCGGCACGCCCTGCTCCTCGGCGACGAGCTCGTAGAGCAGGAGTAGGAGCGAGGCGGGCGCGTTGATCGTCATCGACGTCGAGACCTCGCCGAGCGGGATCGCGTCGAAGAGGATCCGCATGTCCTCGAGCGAGTCGATCGCGACGCCCGTGCGGCCGACCTCGCCGGCGGCGTGCGGGTCGTCCGAGTCGTAGCCGAGCTGGGTGGGCAGGTCGAAGGCGACCGAGAGCCCGGTCTGGCCGCGCTCGAGCAGGTAGCGGAAGCGCTCGTTCGTCTCCTCGGCGGACGAGAAGCCCGCGTACTGGCGGATCGTCCACGGCCGGCCGCGGTACATGTCCGGGTAGGGACCGCGCGTGTAGGGAAACTCGCCGGGTTGCTCGCCGTCGCCATAGACGGGCGCGATCTCGATCCCGGAGTCGGTCTCCCGCTTCCTCTTGCTCGTCACGGCGGCAATCGTAGGCGCTGTGGCGAGCACCCGTCGCGCTCCCACCGCTCGCCTGAGGGGCGAGGATCAACCTTGCGGCTGGATCAAGAACGGGTTCGGACGCATCCTCGGCAGATCGGCCCGACGGCCACGCAGGACGATGCTCGGTCTACTCCTCTCGGCGCCGTCCCGCTGCGATCGCTTCCAGGTCGGTGGTCTCGAACGCGTCCGGGGGCACGACGGCGATGTTGCAGTCGGAGCGAGCTCGAAGGGTCGCGGTCCGCGTTCCGCCTTCGAGCCCGGAGCGCTCGCCGGCGATGGTCCCGGGTCCCAGCTCGGCGACCGGTTGACCCTCGACTTCGACCGCGAGGACCCCGTCCAGCAGCAGGTACAGCTCGCTCCCCGGCTCGCCTTGCTCGAAGAGCGGCTCACCGGCTTTCAGGCGCTTGCGGCCGAGCTTCGCACCGCCGGTCATGAGCTTGCGCGAGAGCTCGCGCTCGAGTGCGCTCTCGGCGGCGGCCACGATGGCATCCGACTCCTCGTCGCCCCACGGCGTCCGCTCACCATGCGACTCGCGATACCAGGACTTGAAGTCGACGGTTCCGCTCTTCTGCACGAGCTCACCCGTGTTGTCGTAGACCCAGTGGCGCGGAAACCTGCTCGCTCCGACGAGCTCGTGCTCGCTCGAGCCGTCGGCGTTGATCGTCAGCGCCAGCGTCGTCCAGGCCGTCGCCGAGTGGATCCGAAAGAATGGCTTGCCACTCACCCGTCTCGGAGCCGGAAAGCCGGCTCGGCCGCCGACCGTCTGGACGAATCGGACGCTCGTCTCGCCACGCTCGGGCTCGCTGCGGATCGTCTCGAACGCGACGCCTGGAACCACCACCGCCTTGGGGCCGAGACGGAACGTCGTCGAGCCCACGAATGCCCCGCCTGCATAGCCGCAGCCGACGATCCGTCCGTCCTCGGCGTCGACCCAGGCGCGCAGCACGTTCGCCTCCCGGAACCGATCCTCCGCATGCAGTCGTTCGAGGTCTCCTCCGGCGAGGCGGTCCGGCGGCACCTCGTCGTAGTGACCGATCCCGAGCTCGAACGGCAGCTTCGGAAGCCCTTGGATCGCCTCGGACGGGATCCACGAGATCGCCGTCACCGATCGCTCCTGCCGAGTCATCGCTCTTCTCCCTTGCTCGACTGCTCGTTGCAAGTGAATCGGATCACGCCGTCGGAAGCAAGACGCGAGGCGCGAGCATCGTGCGGGCTCGAATCGTCGAGATCGCTCGCTACAGCGCGCCGCCGGCGTTCTCGAGAGCCTCGAGCGCGATCCGGCGGCCGGTGTCGATATGGGCCCGGATCGCCGTCTGCGCCGCTGCGAGATCGCGCGCCTCGAAGGCGTCCACGATCGCGCCGTGCTCGGTCGCGAGGTACGAGCCCGCCTCGAGCCGGCCGCCGCGGATCACCTGCATCATCAGGTTCACCGAGAGGTCGCGATAGAAGCGCGAGAGGAGCGCGTTCCCGGCGAGATCGACCTGGTGCTCGTGGAAGGCCGCGTTCGCCGTGTCCCACTCCTCGTGCGAGACGGCGTCGGCCGTCGAGCCGAGCAGCTCGCGGAAGCGGTCGAGGCCGGTGCGCGAGACGCGGCCGATGGCCGCCTCGGCCGCGTGCAGCTCGAGCGCGCGGCGGACGTCGTAGCCTTCGACGAGCGCGGCCGCGGTCAGCGGGTTCACGTAGTAGCCGCGGCGCGATTTGACCGAGAGCAAGCCTTCCGAGACGAGGCGCGTCAGCGCGTGGTGGACGGGGCTGCGGGAGACGCCGAGGTCGGCGGCGAGCTCGTGCAGGCTCACCTTCTCGCCCGGCCCGAGCTCGCGGCGGACGAGGCGGCGCTTCAGATCCTCGTAGACCTGCTCATTCAGGCTCGACCTGCTCAGGGTCAACGTCATTGGGCCCGTGTCTAACATGTCAACTCGATCGGGGCAACCGGGGGAGTGGGATACGCTCCGGCCGTGAAGGTCTCCGCCCGTCTCTTCGCCGGCCTCCGCGAGCGCGCGGGGACGGGACGGCGCGAGCTCGAGCTACGTGACGGCGCGACGGTCGGCGACATCTGGGCCGCGCTCGACCTCGGCGTCGAGCCGCCCGGTCTCCTCTATGCCGTCAACAAGAGCTACACGACGGCCTCGACGAGTCTCGCCGAAGGCGACGAGGTGGCGGTGATCCCGCCTGTCTCGGGCGGCGACTTTCGCCTCTCCGGCACGCCGCTCTCGCTCGACGCCGTCGTGCGCGAGGTCGCACGTGACGGCGCGGGCGCGATCGCCACCTTCACCGGCACCGTGCGCGTGCGCTCACGAGGGCGGCAGGTGATCCGGCTCGAGTACGAGGCCTACGAGGGGATGGCCGAGCAGGCGATGGCCGACCTCGCCGCCGAGCTGAAGGAGCGCTACGAGCTCTGCGAGGTCGCGATCCACCATCGCACCGGCGCGGTCGGAATCGGCGAGCCGAGCGTCGTGATCGCGGTCTCGGCGCCCCACCGCGCCGATGCGCTCGCCGCCTGCAAGGACGCGATCGACACTCTCAAGCAGACGGTGCCGCTCTGGAAGAAGGAGCTCTACTATGGCGGCGAGGAATGGATCGGCCAGGGCTCGTAAGACGAGTACTCTGACCCGGTGAGCCAGTACGACCCCTACACGCCGCGCGAGATCGAGGAGCCGCGCGCCGGCTACTCGCCGATCAAGCAGCCGCTGACCGCGCGGGACATCCTGCGGAAGCTCTGGGCGCCGATCGCCGCAGTCGGCTTCCTTTTCTGGAAGCTCAAGTTCCTCTTCGTGGCGCTCTTCAAGTTCAAGCTCTTCACCGTCGCCGGCTCGATGCTCGTCTCGATCGGCGCCTATGCCCTCCTCTGGGGCTGGCGGTTCGCGGTCGGCTTCGTGGTGTTGCTCTTCGTGCACGAGCTTGGGCACGTCTTCGAGGCGAAGCGCCAGGGGTTGCCTGTGTCGGCGCCGCTCTTCATCCCGTTCCTCGGCGCGCTGATCACGCTGAAGCAGCTTCCCGACGACGCCTGGGCCGAGGCGAAGGTGGCGATCGCCGGCCCGATCCTCGGCGGGCTCGGCGCGGCCGCGGTCTGGCTCGTCGGCGAGTCGACCGATTCCGAGCTGCTCGTCGCGCTCGGCTTCACCGGCTTCTTCCTCAACCTCTTCAACCTCGCCCCGATCAGCCCGCTCGACGGCGGCCGGATCGTCGCCGCGATCCATCCGGCGCTCTGGATCGTCGGACTCGCAGCGCTCGTCGTGCTCGCGTTCGTCTTTCCGAACCCGATCCTGATCCTGATCCTCGTCCTCGGCGGGCTCGAGTCCTGGCGGCGCTGGAAGGCGCGCAAGCACCCCGAGTCGGAGGCGTACTACCGGGTCAGTCCGAAGCGTCGCGTGATCGCCGGCGTCTCGTACATCGTGCTCGCCGCGCTCCTGACGCTCGGGATGAGCGCCAGCTTCGTCGAGCGCGAGATCTAGGCTTCGCACCGTGATGGACGACCGGCGCGTGTTGGAGCGCACCCACGCGGACCTCGCGAACGATGTCGCAGTGATCGCCTCCGAGTTCCTCGGCGGCTTCCAGAAGGTGCTCGAGATCGACCGGCCGGCCGTCACGATCTTCGGCTCGGCGCGCACGCCGGAGGGAACGGCGCCGTACAACGGGGCGCGCGAGGCCGGGCGGCTCTTCGCGGAGGCGGGCTTCGCGGTCGTCACCGGCGGCGGGCCCGGCGTGATGGAGGCGGCGAACCGCGGCTGCAAGGAGGGCGGCGGCCTCTCCGTCGGCTTCAACATCACGCTCCCGCACGAGCAGGGGCTCAATCCCTACTGCGACATCGAGATGACCTTCAAGCACTTCTACGCGCGCAAGACGATGTTCGTGAAGGCGGCCGAGGGCTTCGTGATCTATCCGGGCGGCTTCGGCACGCTCGACGAGCTCTTCGAGTCGCTGACGCTGATCCAGACCGGCAAGGTGCTCGACTTCCCGGTCGTTCTCGTCGGCTCCGACTACTGGGAGGAGCTGCTCGTCTGGGTGCGCGAGGAGGCGCTCGCCGACGGGATGATCTCGCCGGAGGACATCGAGCTGCTCTACGTCACCGATGATCCGGCCGAGGCGGTGCGGCTGATCGGGGAGAGCTACGACGAGCGCTCGGCGAGCCCCGCCTCGACCACCGACGCTTCCCCGCACGAGCCCGAGAAGGCCGACGCCCAGTAGTGAGGAGGGGCGGCTGCCCTCCCCGCGAACCATGGTTCTCTACTAGACGCGCGGCAGGACGAAGTACGGGCCGGGGATCGAGCGGCCGGGGCCGTAGATCTGAGTGGGGCCGACCGCGACGTAGGCGCTCGTGAACGAGTCGTTGCGGAGGAGCTTGCCGCGCTCGTAGATCCGGCGCGAGACGGTGACGTCGAAGCCGGACTGGTTCGAGCCGCTGACAATCCGCACCGATCCTGTGGGCGCGTAGGGGTCGAGCGCGTAGGTCGTCTCCGGCGTACGCCAGTTCACCTGTGGGCCGGTCGCCGCGACGATCCTCCGCTTCGGGTCGGTGCCGTAGAAGCTGAACGTGAGCGTGTCGTTCGTGTAGCTCGTCCCGATCAGGATCCCCGTCTTCAGGTCGTTGCGGAAAGAAAAATCGGGGCCGCCCCACGAGACGGCCGCGTCGCGGCCCATCGGGTAGTGGGAGATGTAGAAGCTGTGGTTCTGGCGCGCGAGGATCGGCAGGCCGAGCTCGAACGCGTTGTTGAAGAGCGTCGTCGTGGTCTGGCAGACGCCGCCGCCGATAGAGGGCACGAGCAGCGAGCCGATGATCGTCTGGCCCTCGCGGAAG
>JBPCJB010000008.1:0-8098 GCA_051005735.1 Gaiellaceae bacterium
CGGTCTGGCTGGTCTCGGGCTTCCTCGTCCCGCTGACGCTCTTCCCCGACTGGGTGCGGCCGATCTCGTGGGCGCTCGCGCCGACCTGGGGGATCGGCGCGATCCGCGGCGCCGCGCTCGGCGGCGCGCCCTACGGCGACATCGCGCTCGCGCTCTCACTCGGCGCCGGCTACACGCTGGCCGGGATCCTGCTCCTCGAGCGAGCCCTTCGCACGGCCCGCGTCAAGGCGTCGCTCTCGCTCTCGTGACGGCCGCTCGGATCTTCCTGATCGGCGGGCTGATCAGCTATCGCGCCCTCTTCGGCTGGCTCTCGCCCTGGGTCTTCATCCCGAGCCTGCTCGTCGCGCCGGTCTTCCAGATCCTGCTCTTCGTCTACATCGGGCGCTCGGCCGCGCTCGAGTCGGACGAGTTCTACGTGATCGGGAACGGGATCCAGTACGCGTCGATCCCGTGCGTCTTCGCGATGACGAACATCATCGCGGGCGAGCGCTTCCAGCAGACGCTCGGCTCGATCCTGATCACGCCCGCGCCGCGCCTGCCGCTCTTCGTCGGCCGCGCGCTGCCCGTCGTCCTGAACGGGTTCTTCGTCGCGGCGTTCGGGCTCGTGGTCGGCGGCCTGATCGTCGGGATCGACGTCCCCGTCTCTGCACTCGCGCCGCTCGTGCTCGTGACCGCGGTGAGCGCGCTCTCCTGCACCGGGCTCGGGCTGCTGAGCGCGGGCCTCGGCTTGATCGTGCGGGAGACCGCGGTGCTCTCGAACGTGCTCTTTGGGATCCTGCTCGTCTGCACCGGCGCAAACGTGCCGCTCGACGCGCTGCCGGGCTGGCTGAGCACGATCGCCCAGGGCCTGCCGTTCACACACGGGATCGAGGCGGCGCGGCTGCTCGCGGACGGCGCTCCGTTCGGCGACGTCACCGGACTCGTGGGCTCGGAGGCCCTGGTCGGAGCGATCTACGCGATCGCCGGCTACCTGCTGATCCGAGTCCTCGAGCGGCATAGTCGCAAGCACGCGACTTTGGAGCGCGCCTGACCGATTTGGCTAGGCTCGGACGATGCTGCGGATCTTCTGGATCGGCTGGCTCTTCAACCTGAAGAACCTGACGAACTCGCTCTTCTTCGTCCTGATCAGCGTGCTCCAGCCGATCATCTTCGCCTCGATCGCCTTCTTCATGTTCGACCGCGGCGATCGGGGCGGCGGCCTCCTCTATGCCGCGCTCGGCGCCGGGCTGATGGGGATCTGGTCGTCGACGCTCTTCGGCTCGGGCGGCGCGATCCAGTGGATGCGCTGGCAGGGCACACTCGAGATCGCGGTCGCAGCGCCCGTCCGCTTCCTCTGGATCCTCCTGCCGCTGACGATCTCGACCGCTACGATCGGCCTCTACTCGATCGTCGCGACGCTCTTCTGGGGGCGCGTCTTCTTCGGCGTCCCGCTCACGTTCGAGCATCCGGCGCTTTTCGCGCTGGCGCTCCCCGTCACCGTCGTCAGCCTCGGCCTACTCGGGCTCGTGCTGGCCTCGACCTTCGTCCTCTACCGGCAGGCGAGCGCGTTCTCGAACCTGCTCGAGTATCCGGTCTGGCTCGCGACGGGGCTGCTCGTGCCGCTCTCGCTCCTTCCCGGCTGGGTCGAGTGGCTCTCATGGGTGCTCGCGCCGACCTGGGGGATGGAGGCGGTGCGGAACGCGGCACTCGGCGGCGAGGTGTGGACCGGGATCGGGATGTGCTTCCTCCTCGGCGCCGTCTACCTCGTGGTCGGCTCGTTCTTCATGCAGAACTTCGAGCGGCGCGCGCGGCAACAGGCGACGCTCTCGCTGACGTGACCGCAGCGCTCAGGGTCTTCTTCGTGGGCGGCCGGATCTCCTACCGCGCCCTCTTCAACTGGATCTCGCCGGTCATGTACGTAACCACGATGCTCGGCTCGCCACTCTTCCAGATCCTCTTCTTCACCTACCTCGGCCGGTATGCAGGCAGCCGCAGCGACGAGTTCTTCATCGTCGGCAACGCGGTTCAGGTCTCGGCGATGGCCGGGATCTACGGGATGGTGATGGGGATCGCGAACGAGCGGCAGTTCGGGACTCTGACGCCGCTGCTCGCGACCCCGGCGAACCGGCTCGCGGTGTTCGCCGGCCGTGCCCTGCCGAACATCGTCAACGGCCTCGCGGTCTCCTCGTTCGGCTTCGCCGCGAGCTGGCTCTTGCTCGATTTCAGCCCGGACGGGGCCTCGCTGCCCTCGCTCGCGTTCGTCGTCGTCGTCACCGTGGTCTCGTGCACCGCGCTCGGGATGCTGATCGGCTCGATCGGCCTGCGCGCCCGCGATGTCTTCTTCGCGGCAAACCTCGTCTACTTCCTGATGCTGCTCTTCTGCGGCGTCAACGTGGACGTCGACTCGCTGCCCGGCTGGATGGAGGCGATCGGTCGCTCGGTGCCGCTGACGCACGGGATCGAAGCGGCACGGCAGATCGTCGACGGCGCGGCGCTTGGCGAGGTCCGGGGCCTCGTCGTCACCGAGGCGCTGATCGGCGTCGCCTACGCCGTCGCCGCGTACTTCCTCTTCCGCCTCTTCGAGGCGGAGAGCCGCCGCCGCGCGAGCCTGGAAACGTTCTAGATGCTTGATCGGAAAAGCGCGCGCAGTCGGGGGCGGTCACGACCATGCCGGGCGCCGTACTCGTGCGCCGTGCAGGCCTGAAGGCCGTGCGGTGTGCGAAGGTGGTGATCCGGCGCCGTGTCGTGGCCGTCATCCGGCCCGCGGGATTTTCCGATCAAGCATCTAGATCGCCCCTCCTCGCGAGGCTCGGCCTGGCAACCGCCGCCGCCGACGGCCCGCGGCTCGTCGCCGCTACAGCTCGAAGAGCTCGAAGTCCTTGCCTGTGACGTGGACGGCGACGTTTCGCACCGGCACGGGGCCTAGCGAGCCTTCGAACGAGCCGCGGTGCGCGTGCCCGTGGAGGACGAGATCCGGGCGATGAGCACCGATCGGCGCACCCAACCGCGACGACCCGAGGAACGCCCAGATCGTCTCGGGCTCGCCCACGAGCGTCTCCGGGATCGGCGCGTAGTGGAGGAGCACGATCCGACGGTGGCAGCCCGAGATCGCCTCGAGCCCGGCTTCGATCGCGTCGACCTCGCGGGTCGTCTCGGCGTAGACCTCGCGCAGGAGCGGCTCGCCGAAGTCGGGCAGCTCGGCGCCGGGGAAACCGCCGACGAAGCCCTTCGCGCCCACGATCCCGACCTCCAGCTCCCCGACTTCGTGGAGCGAGACCTCGTCTTGCAGCACGACGACGCCGGCGCCGCGCAGGACGGAGACCACCTCGTCGCAGCGGTTCAGGTGGTAGTCGTGATTGCCGAGCACCGCGACGACCGGGATCGGCAGGTCGCGACAGATCGAGGCGAGCACCTCGGCCTGCTCGGGGTCGCCGTGAGTCGTCAGGTCTCCGGCGAGCAGCACGAGATCCACCTGCTCGGCGACCGTCCGGAAGGCGTGCCCAAGCCGTTCGCGCAGCGGCTCGGCGCAGTGGATGTCGCCGGCGGCGGCAATGCGGACGGTCGTGCTCACCCCCTCTGTTCTCCACCCGGTCGGCGCTTCACAAACGATCGAGCGGGTACCGAGCCAGCCCGATGACGTCCGCGGACTCCGAGACCTTCGCCGACCTGATCGCCGCGATGAAACTCGCTTCGGCCGCGCTCCGCGATGCCGACGTGCCGCACCTCCTCGGCGGCGGGCTCGCCGCCTGGGCGCGCGGCGGACCGCCGACCGAGCACGATGTCGACTTCTTCGTCCGCGAGGAAGACGCCGAGCGCGCGCTGCAGGCGCTCGTCGATGCGGGGCTGACGGCTGAGCGGCCACCTGAAGGCTGGCTCCTGAAGGCGTGGTCCGGGGAGACGCTGATCGACCTGATCTTCCACCCGGCGGGCGGCCCGGTCGGCGACGAGCACTTCGAGCGCGCCGAGCTCCTCGAGGTGATGGCGCAGCCGCTCGCCGTGGCCTCGCTCGATGACGTGATGACGATGAAGCTGCTCTCGCTCACCGAGCAGGAGCCGAGCTACGGCAGCGTCCTCGAGCTCGCGCGCTCGCTGCGGGAGCAGATCGACTGGGAGGCGGTGCGGGAACGGACGCGATCGTCGCCCTTCGCCCGCGCGTTCTTCACGCTGATCGAGGAGCTCGGGATCGTCGAGCTGCCGCGGCCTCAGAAGTAGAACGCGGTCCAGGCGTCCCACCAGGTGTCGGCCGTGACCGTGATCGTGCGGTCGTCGACCCGCTCGACGCCCGAGCGGAAGCGGAGCTTGTCGGGAGCGCCGGTGTGCTTGAACTCGACCTTGATCTCGCAGGGGCTGCCCGGGTTCCACGGCTCGACCGCCTTCAGGTTCGAGAGCGCCTGCTTCGCGCCCGCCTCGATCAGCTCGCGGGCGCGCACCGGCGGGATCTGGCGCGCCGACTGGATCCCGAGCCCGGTCTTGACGGCGACCGTGGTCAGCCCGGCGCCGAGCAGGTCGCTGCCCTCCACGCACGCCGCCTCGTCGCCCGTCACGAGCAGCACCGGCGTCTCCCAGTTGCCGCAGACGGCCGCATGGATGCCCGTCTCGCCAACGAGCGTGCCGTTGAACCAGAGGTTGAAGTAGTCCTGGCCCGAAACCGTGTGGTTGAGGACGCCGAGCCGCGTCCCGGCCATCGCGTGCATCCCGACGAGTAGCGCCGCGTCGCAACCCTGCTCGAGGAAGTCCGTGTACTCCGTCCAGTCGTCCTGAACGACGAACTCGCAGTCCGGATGGAGCAGCTCGGGCATCAGCGAGTTGAACGACAACTACTTGCCGGCGCCGTGGCAGTCCATGACGACGATCTCGGTCGCGCCCGCCGCCTTTGCGCCACGCACGGCCGCGTTGATCTCCTCGGTGTAGAGCTTGCGTCCCTCGTCGTAGAGAGGCAGGCCGCCACCCGTCTGGGCCGCCTTCACGATTCCCGAGACGCCCTCCATGTCGGTGATGATGTGGATGCGCACCGCGGGGTAGCGTAGGCGATCGTGAAGACCGGCCTCGCAGGTAAGGGCATCCTCGTGACCGGCGCCTCGGGAGGAATCGGCGCCGCCTGCGCTCGGGCTTTCGCCGCGGAAGGCGGGCGCGTCGCCGTCCACTATCACCGCGGCGAGGAGCGGGCGCGCGAGCTCGCCGCGGAGCTCGACGGCGCTCCGGTCGTCCAGGCCGACTTGACCGACGAGCTCGAGGTCGACCGGCTTTTCGCGGAGGCACGCGCCGCGCTTGGCCGGATCGACGTCTGCGCTGCGGTCGCCGGCGTCTGGCCGTCGGACGACGTTCCCATCTGGGAGCTCTCGCTCGAGCGCTGGGAGCAGACGCTGCGCCAGAACCTGACGTCCGTATTCCTGACGGCGCGCGGTTTCCTCCGCGAGGTCGAGCGGAACGGCGAGGGCTCGCTCGTGCTCGTGGGCTCGACCGCGGGGATCGTCGGCGAGGCCGGCCACGCGGACTACGCCGCCGCGAAGTCGGCCGTCCTCGGCGGGCTCCTGCTCAGCCTCAAGAACGAGATCGTGCGGGTGGCGCCGTGCGGCCGCGTGAACGCCGTCGCGCCGGGTTGGACGGAGTCGCCGATGACGCGAGGCCACGTCGACCCGGAGGCGGTGCGCCGGATCTCGCGCACGATGGCGCTCCGCAAGGTCGCCCAGACCGCGGACGTCGCGCGGCAGGTCCTCGTCCTCGCCTCGGACGAGCTCTCCGGTCACGTCACCGGGCAAGTGGTCACGGTCGTAGGCGGGATGGAAGGCCGCGTCCTCCACGACGACGAGCGCGACTGAGCCGGTCGGATCGCGGCGCCCAGGGAAGACGAAAGGCGACGAGCCGGAGCCCGTCGCCTTTCACACTCGCCGAGCCGCAGGAAGATTGCCGTCAGTCCCCGACACGAAGAGCACACTCCTTATCGGCAGCCGCGCCGAGAACTTGAGGGGAGAAAATGAACGGGGCCCCGCCGCCTGGGGCCCCGTCCGACGGGCTCCCTTGCGGAAGCCGTTCTCCTCTCCCATGCAGCCCCTGCCGCGGGGCGCTCGGAAGATGTCCTGAGTATGCGCGCGGGAACCTGCCGTGGAATCACCCTTCCGCGGTTGACTCGTCCCTCAATCGGGGTTGACGACGCAGGTTGATTACTAGAGTGCCCGCGATGTCGAGCCGATTCCTCGAACGCCTTCGCTCCGGCCCGCCCCTCGTCGCGGACGGCGGGATGGGGACGCTGCTCTCGGGCGCCGTGCCGCGCCTGCGCTGTCCGGAGGAGGCGAACCTGCGCGCACCGGAGAGCGTCGTCGCCCTGCACGCGAGCTTCATCCGGGCCGGCGCCGACCTGATCGAGACGAACACCTTTGGCGCAAACCGCCGCAAGCTGGCGACGCGCTTCCTCGAGGACGAGCTCGAGCGGATCAACTCGACCGGCGTCCGGCTCGCCCGGGAGGCGCGCGAGATGTGCGGCGGCGAGGTCTTCATCGCCGGTGCGATCGGACCGCCAGGTGAGCCTGATCAGTTCAATGCCGGTGGGACTGCGCTACTCGTGGCCGAGCAGGCGGAGATCCTCGACGGGCGCGGCGTCGACCTCCTCCTCCTCGAGACGTACTACGACCTGGACGAGCTCGTCGCGGCGGTCGAGGCCGTGCGCAGCGTCTCGCGCTTGCCGATCGTCGCGCTGATGACGTTCGATGCCGACGGGCAGACGCTCGGCGGCGTGGAGGCAAGCGAGGCGGCCGAGCGGCTCGACGGGCTCGACCTCGCAGCGATCGGGGCGAACCACAGCGCCGGCCCGGCGGCGGCGCTGAACGCGATCGCGCAGATGCGAGGGGACGGGCGGGTGCTGGCGGCGCTGCCGAACGTCGGCCTCGCGAGCCTCGCCGGCTCGCGCGTGATCTTCCCGCACGCGACCCCAGCCTACTTCGCCGAGTTCGCCGCCCATGCGCGCCGGCTCGGCGCCGGCCTGATCGGCGGCTGCTGCGGCACGACCCCCGCGCAGATCGCCGCGATCCGCTCGGCAGTCGACGAGGATCGGGCGCCGGCGGCGCCGTTCGTCGTCCGCGAGCGGGAGCTCGTCGCCGCGAGCGAGGACACCGCCATCGAGGAGACGAAGCTCGCGCGGATGCTCCGCGAGCAGGAGTTCGTGGTCTCCGTCCAGCTCGATCCGCCGCTCGGCGGCTCGAACGGGGCGCTTCTCGAGACCGCGCGCGTGCTCGAGGAGTCCGGCAAGGCGCACTTCCTCGACGTCAACGACAACCCGCGGGCGCGCGCCCGGATGAGCGGCGTCATGGCCTCGGTCGCGATCGAGAGGGCCTGTGGGATCGAGACGATCCCACACCTGACGCCGCGGGACATGACCGTCGCCGGGCTCGAGTCGCTCCTGCTCGGGACGCACGCCGAAGGGGTTCGCAACGTCCTCGCGGTCACCGGCGACCCACCGGAGGAAGGCGACTACCCGGGCGCCCGCGGCGTCTACGAGGTCGAGGCGATCGGGCTCACTCGACTGATCGCGAACTTGAATCGCGGGGAGGACAACCACGGGCGCACGATCGACGCGCCCACGTCGTTCTTCACCGGCGTCGCTGTCAACCCCTCCGCCGACGAGCTCGCGGTCGAGCTCGACCGCTTCGAGCGCAAGCTGGAGGCCGGCGCGCAGTTCGCGATGACCCAGGTGCTCTTCGACCTTCAGTACCTCGACGCGTTCCTTGCCCATTTCGGCGGCCGCTCCCCCATCCCGCTGCTCGTCGGAATCTGGCCGCTCCGCAGTCATCAGCTCGCGGTTCGGATCCACAACGAGGTGCCGGGAATGGTCGTGCCGGACGGTGTGCAGCAGCGGTTGCTCGACGCGGGCGGGGCCGCGGCGGCGGTCGGAGCGGAGCTGGCGCGGGAGCTGATCGCTGAATCGCGCGAGAAGGCGGCGGGGGTCTATCTCGTCGCTCCATTCCGCCAGCCGCTCGGGATCCTCGAGATCCTCTAACTCCTTGCAGAATGAAGCCTTGTGCCGTCGGGCCGTGCTGTGCGGCACGGTCGCGGCGTCCTCAGTCGCCTCGATAGCGCTGCTCATGCTTATCCGCTTTGCTCCGTGCGGTGGTTTCGGGGCTGGCGG
>JBPCJB010000009.1:0-2503 GCA_051005735.1 Gaiellaceae bacterium
CGACCTCGGCGAGGCGCACCTCGCAGAGCTGATCCAGGAGGCGAACCGACGCGTCTTCCAGCGCTCGAACGAGGATGCGGCCGCCTCCGGGATGGGCACGACGATGACGGTCGCGCTCGTCGACGGCGCTGCGGGAACGGTCGCGATCGGCCACGTCGGCGACTCGCGCGCATACCGCGTCCGCGAGGGCGAGCTCGAGCAACTGACCGAGGATCACTCGCTCGTCAACGAGCTCCTGAAGTCCGGCAGGCTCTCGCCCGAGGAGGCGCTGAGCCACCCCCAACGGTCAGTGATCACGCGCGCGATCGGCACCGAGCCGGACGTGGACGTGGACACCTTCACCGTCGATGCGCAGCCCGGCGACCTCTTCCTGCTCTGCTCCGACGGGCTGACCGACATGATCACCGACGACGAGATCCTCGGGCTCGTCGAGCGGGTGGAGGACGGTCTAGACGTGGCAGCTCGACGTCTCGTCCAGGCCGCGAACCGAAGCGGCGGCGGCGACAACATCACCATCGTCGCCTTCGAGATCGCAGCCGCAGGAGAGGCGAGCGACGAGACACAGCGGCTGCCCGCGGCGGCGGCGCAGGCCGCACCCGACGACGAGGACACGCTCTCCGGGCTCGAGCGCGTGCCGGCGATCGACACGGCTGTCCTCTCCACGGCGGAGATCGACGGCCACCTCGAGCGCGCGCCCGCGTCAGCTCCCGTCCCTGTGGCGCCGACGCAAGAGCCGCGCCGCCGCCTCCTCCCGCTCCTGCTCCTCCTCCTGCTCCTCGCCCTGATCGCCGCGATCGTCGTTTGGGGGCTCTCCCGCTGACGGCGCGGAACCGCGAGCTGCTCACCCTGATCGGAGTGGGACTGATCACTGCGGTCGGCTTCGCAAGCGTCTACATCGCCCGTTCAGAGGTCGTCTCGACGGCCTCGCTCACGTACGCCGGGATCTTCTTCGGCCTCTATCTGGCCTCGCATCTCGCCGCGCGGGCGACCGTGCCGTACGCCGACCCGTACCTGCTTCCGCTCGCGGCGCTCCTGACCGCGATCGGCGTCACGACGATCTACCGGCTCGAGCCGGACGATGCCTTCCGCCAGAGCCTCTGGGTCGTGATCGGCGTTGCCTTCTTCGCAGTCGCGCTCGTCGTCTACCGGCATGACTACCGCCGGGTAGAGCGCTACAAGTACCTCATCGGACTCGGCTCGCTGGTCCTCCTCGCGCTGCCCGCGCTGCCCGGGATCGGCCAGACGATCAACGGCGCACGGCTCTGGGTGAAGGTCGGGCCGCTCCAGTTCCAGCCTGGCGAGCTCGCCAAGATCCTCCTGATCGTCTTCCTCGCCGGCTACCTCCGCGACAAGCGCGAGGTGCTCGCGCAGGGTCGGCTGAAGGACTTCGGCCCGTTGCTCCTGATCTGGGGCGCCGCAATGCTCGTCCTCCTCCAGACGAACGACCTCGGAAGCGCCCTCCTCCAGTTCGGGATCTTCCTGGCGATGGTCTACGTCGCGACCGGCCGCGCCTCGTTCGTGGCCGCCGGGCTCGCGCTCTTCCTCCTCGGCGCCGCGGCCGTCTACCAGGTGGTGGATCACGTTCAGCAGCGGGTCACGATCTGGCTGCAGCCGTGGACCGAGGAGCCGGTCTTCTGCGCCCAGACCGGGGCGCAGGCGCTGCGTCAGGACTGCGGCTCGTTCCAGCTCGTGAAGAGCCTCTACTCGATCGGGAACGGCGGCTTCGGCGGCACCGGGCTCGGCCAGGGCACCTTCACGACGACGGACGGCGACCCGATCATCCCCTACCTGAACACCGACTTCATCTACTCCGCGATCGCGCAGGAGCTCGGCCTCGTCGGCGCCGCTGCCCTGCTTCTCGTCTACATGCTCTTCGTCGCGCGCGGGATGCGGGTCGCGATCCGGGCGGACGACGGCTTCTCGAAGCTCCTCGCCGCCGGGCTCACCTTCGGCTTCGCGCTGCAGACGTTCATCATCGTCGGGGGAGTGCTCCGGGTGATCCCGCTGACCGGGATCACCCTGCCGTTCGTCTCCTACGGCGGCTCGAGCGTCGTCGCGAACTTCGTCCTGCTCGCCGGCCTGCTCCTCGTCTCCAACCGGGCGAACGCCCAGCACACGCTGAGGTAGCCGATGAACGACCAGATCAGGAAGCTCGCGCTCGTCGGGACAACGCTGATCGTCGTCCTCGTCGTCGCCACGACCTACTGGCAGGCCTGGGCCGCCGGCGATCTTGCCGACCGGCAGGACAACCAGATCCAGCGGGTCGCTCAGTTCACCGTCAAGCGGGGCGAGATCATCGGCAGCGCCGGCCGGCCGCTCGCGAAGAACAAGCGCGAGAAGATCGGCGGGCGCACGTTCTTCTTCCGCGGCTATCCCCAGGGCGGCCTCGCCGCGCACGTCGTCGGCTACTCGACCCAGTCACGGGCGCGGGCGGGGCTCGAGCGCTCGCTGAACGACTACCTGACGGGCTCGAACGCCAATCTCGGCGCGGTGCTCGACAAGC
>JBPCJB010000010.1:0-2928 GCA_051005735.1 Gaiellaceae bacterium
AGCTCCGCAACCCGCAGTTCGAGGGCCAGACGAAGACGAAGCTCGGCAACCCGCCGGTCGAGAGCCTCGTCAAGCAGGTCGTGAACCAGCGGCTCGCCGAGTTCCTCGAGGAGAACCCCCAGGACGCTCGCCAGATGGTGGCGAAGGCGATCTCGGCCCAGCGAGCCCGTCAGGCCGCACGGAAGGCTCGCGAGCTGACTCGGCGCAAGAGCGCGCTCGAGAGCATGTCGCTCCCAGGCAAGCTTGCGGACTGCTCGATCAAGGATCCCGAGGCGGCGGAGCTCTTCATCGTCGAGGGCGATTCCGCCGGCGGCTCGGCCAAGATGGGCCGCGACCGCACCTACCAGGCGATTCTGCCTCTGCGCGGCAAGATCATCAACTCCGAGAAGAACCGGATCAACAAGGTGCTCTCGAACAACGAGATCCAGGCGATGATCACCGCGATCGGGACCTCGCTCGGCGACGAGTTCGACATCGCGAGGCTCCGCTACCACAAGGTGATCGTGATGACGGACGCCGACGTCGACGGCTCGCACATCCGGACGCTGATCCTGACCTTCCTCTACCGGCAGATGCCGGAGCTGATCGAGCGGGGGCACGTCTATATCGCGGTGCCGCCGCTCTACAAGGTGAAGCTCGGGAGCCGTGAGTTCTACTTCGAGAAGGACGCCCAGCTCGAGGAGCTGCTCGTGCGCGAGCGCGTCGGTGAGCTCGAGATCGCGTCACAGGGAGGCGAGCCGCTGAAGCTCACCGAGGCGCGCTGGGGCCGTTTCGTGCGCGCGCTCGCCGAGTTCGAGGGGTGGCTCGGCCGGTTGCGGGCCGACTACGGCGCCCCGGCCGCCGACTTCATGGTCACGCACCGGCTCGTCGCGAGCGAGTTCGGCTCGCTGGGCGCGCTCGACGACGCGGTGCTCGCGTCGGTCGACAACGGGTATGCGCTCTCGATCCGCGGTCGGGCGGAGGGGTCGATCGAGGTCAAGGTGGTCGAGAACGAGACGAGCGCTGCGACTCACGTCACGGTTCCCGCCGAGCTCGTAGCCTCGCCGATCTACGCGCATCTTCGCCGGGCCTACGCGAAGCTCGTCGACGTGGTGGGAACGCCGCCCTACACGCTCGCCGCCGGCAAGAAGCGGCGCTCCGCCGAGACCTTCGCGACGCTACGAAGCGAGGCGCTCGAGCTGTCGAAAGAGGGGCTGCAGCTCTCCCGCTTCAAGGGGCTCGGCGAGATGAACGAGGAGCAGCTCTGGGAGACGACCATGGATCCGCAGAAGCGGTTGTTGATCCGCGTCGACGTCGAGGACGCCTCGGCGGCGGACAAGCTCTTCTCCACCCTCATGGGCGACCAGGTCGAGCCTCGCCGCGCCTTCATCGAGAACAACGCGCGCGACGTCCGGTTCCTCGATGTCTGACCTGATTCCGGGAGGTCTCGGCAGCGGCGGCCGGATCGAGCCTCGGGAGCTCGAGCAGGAGATGCGCTCGAGCTATCTCGACTACGCGATGAGCGTGATCGTCGGGCGGGCGCTGCCCGACGTCCGAGACGGGCTGAAGCCGGTGCACCGGCGCGTCCTCTACGGAATGCACGAGGCCGGGTTGCAGCCGAACCGGCCCTACAAGAAGTCCGCGGCCACCGTCGGCGACGTGATGGGCAAATACCACCCACACAGCGACGCCGCGATCTACGACACGCTTGTCCGGATGGCGCAGCCGTTCAGCTTGCGCTACCCACTCGTGGACGGCCAGGGCAACTTCGGCTCCGTCGATGACGACCCACCAGCGGCCATGAGATACACAGAGGCGCGGCTCGCCAGGATCGCGACCGAGATGCTCCGCGACATCGACGCCGACACCGTCGACTTCGTCGCTAACTACGACGAGTCGCGGCGCGTCCCGGACGTCCTACCCTCGCGATTCCCGAACCTGCTCGTGAACGGCTCGGCCGGGATCGCCGTCGGGATGGCGACGAACATGCCCCCACACCGGCTCGGTGAGATCATCGACGCGATCGTGCAGCTCCTCGACAAGCCTGATGCGAACGTCGAGGACCTGATCAAGCACGTGAAAGGCCCGGACTTCCCGACCGGCGGGATCGTCGTTGGCCGGAGCGGGATCCGCGACGCCTATCGCACCGGCCGCGGCCGGATCGTGATGCGCGCCCGAGCGCATGTGGAGGAGCTCCGCGGCGGCAAGAGCGCGATCGTGGTCACGGAGCTGCCGTACGGAGTCAAGAAGGGCGGCGACTCCGGAGTGATCAAGAAGATGGCCGATCTCGTCGGCGAGAAGGTGATCACGGAGATCTCGGACCTCGCCGACCACTCCGACCGCACCGGGATGCGGATCCAGATCGAGCTGAAGCGCGACGCCATTCCCCAGGTCGTCCTGAACAAGCTCTACAAGCACACCTCGCTTCAGGCGACCTTCGGCTACAACGCCGTCGCGCTCGTCGACAACGTGCCGCGCACGCTCTCGCTGCTCGAGCTCGTGACGCACTACCTGGACTACCAGCGCGAGATCATCACGCGCCGGTCGAAGTTCGAGCTCCGCAAGGCCGAGGATCGCGCGCACGTCCTCCAGGGCTACCTGATCGCGCTCGACAACCTCGACCAGGTGATCCGGATCATCCGCGGCGCCGACGACACAGACGGCGCCCGCGAGGAGCTGATGTCTGCCTTCGCGCTCTCCGAGATCCAGGCGACCGCGATCCTCGACCTGCGCCTGCGCGCGCTCACCGGGCTCGAGCGCAAGCGCGTCGAGGACGAGTTCGACGACCTCCAGGAGAAGATCGCCGAGCTGCGCGCGATCCTCGGCGACCCAGCGCGCATAGACGCGCTGATCCGCGAGGAGCTCCTCGAGCTGAAGACGATCTACGGCAAGTCGGACGACCGACGCACGGAGATCATCGCCGCCGAAGGCGAGTTCTCGCTCGAGGAC
>JBPCJB010000011.1:0-21828 GCA_051005735.1 Gaiellaceae bacterium
AGCTGGCCGCGTCGCCGGCGGGCGCGCTCTCGCACGGCCGGCGCCGCCAGCTCGACGTCGCGGTGTCCCTGGCCACCGATCCCAAGCTCGTCCTGATGGACGAGCCGACAGCGGGAATGTCCAACGACGAGGCGAGGTCGTTCCTCGCCATGATCGCGACGCTGCCTGAATCGCTGACCATCCTCATGGTCGAGCACGACATGGATGTCGTCTTCGAGCTCGCGACATGGATCTCGGTTCTCGACGCCGGCCGGCTGATAGCCGACGGAACGCCGGAGGTGATCCGCCGCTCGCAGGCGGTCCAGGACGCGTATCTCGGCGAGGGGGAGCACATCGCGGAGCTCTTCAGGCGCGCGTGATGGCGGAAGCGCTGCTGGACATTCGCAACCTGCGGGCCGGCTACCGCCGCAGCCTCGTCCTCCAGGGCGTCGATCTCGCGGTTGCGGAGGGCGCTGTCGTGGCTCTGCTCGGACGCAACGGCGTCGGCAAGACGACGCTCGTCCACGCGGTCATGGGGCTCGTCCGGCCCTCGGCGGGGTCGATCCGCCTCGCCGGGAGAGAACTGGCCGGGCGCACGCCCGACGAGATCTCGCGCAGCGGGATCGCGCTCGTTCCGCAGGGGCGGCGGATCTTCTCTCGGCTGAGCGTGGAGGAGAACCTCAAGCTCGCGTACCGGTCGCGGGCCGGCCGGTACGACCTGAACGCCGTCTACGAACTGCTCCCGCGCCTGTACGAGCGCCGCCGCAATCGCGGCCACCAGCTCTCCGGCGGCGAGCAGCAGATGCTGGCGATCGGCCGGGCGCTGCTCGCGGACGCCCGACTCGTGCTCCTCGACGAGCCGTCGGAGGGACTCGCACCCAGGATCGTCGACCAGATCACCGGGCTGATCGCGGGCCTGCGCGAGCACGGGCTCTCGGCTCTGCTCGTCGAGCAGAACCTCCGGGTCGCGCTGACGCTCGCGGATGAGGTCAACGTCATGGCGAAGGGCGAGATCGTCTACCGGGCGAGCGCCGAGGAGTTCCGAGCCGACCCGAAGGCGGCCCGGACGCTGCTCGGCGTCGGCTAGAACCGCGACCGCCTCCGGTATATGCTTTATATGCCGGTACGTCATCAGAGCGAGCCTGAGCCCAACGAAAAGGAGCCGAGCGACGATGCCCGAGTACGAGCGAATATCTCTCGACGTCGCGGATGGTGTCGCGACGCTGACCTTCACGGTGCCGGAGCTGTCGAATGCCCTCGACATCGACGCTCTCCAGGAGGTGATGGACGCCCTCTACCGGATCGAGAAGCGTGACGACGTCGGGGCGCTCGTGCTGACCGGCGAAGGTGACAGGGCGTTCTGTGCGGGGATCAATCTCAAGGAGGTTCCGCTCGACGCCGGCGAGGCCGAGATCGACCATCACTTCCGCTACAAGGCGATGTGGTGGCACCAGTTCATGCACAAGTTGATCCGGATCCGGCTGCCGGTCCTGTCGGCCGTCAACGGCGTCGCCGCGGGCGGTGGCTTCGGGATCGTGCTCGCCTCAGACATGGCCGTCTGCGTCGATTCGGCGCGCTTTCTCTGCACCTGGCACGCGAACGGCGTCGCAAACGACGGCGCCACGAGCTACACGCTGGCGAAGATCGTCGGCTTCCGGCGCGCGATGGAGTTGATGCTGACGAACCAGACGGTCGGCGCCGAGCAGGCACTCGAATGGGGCATCGTCAATCGCGTCTACTCGCAGGCCGATTTCGCCGAGCACGTGGCGACGATCGCCGCCGATCTCGCGGCCGGGCCGACGCACCTGCAGGCGATGGCGAAGGAGCGCTTCCACATGGGTTGGCGGCAGTCGATTGAGGAGTGCACCGAGTACGAGATCCAGAACATCATGGACTCGCTCGAGCACCCCTATTTCCAGGCCAGCCTGCGTCGGTTCGTGAACAAGGAGGGCAAGAACGATCAGGTGAAGGTGAGATTGCCGTGATCGCCACTGAGGAAGCGCTCCCGCCCGGCTTCCTCGAGATTCCCGAGCGGCTGAACATCGCCGACCGGATCGTGAGCAGGCACGTGCGGGAAGGACGGGGCGGCCGGCCGGCGCTGCACTGCGGCGACGAGTCGCTCACGTACGCGCAACTCGACGAGCGCTGCAACCGCGCCGGCAATGCGCTCCTCGCGCTCGGTGTCGAGCGTGGCGACCGGTTCGTGATCCGGGCGCCGAACTCCCTCGACTACGCCGCCACGTTCCTTGGCGGGATGAAGATCGGCGCGGTTCCGATTCCCTCGAACACGCTCTTCCGCGCCTGGGAGGTCGGGCACACGATCGAGAACAGCGACTCGAAGCTCGTCCTCACGAGCGCTGACGTGCGCGACCCGGTGGACGAGGTGGCGCCACAATGCCCGACCCCGCCCCACGTCCTCCTGCTCGAGTCGGAGTTCGCCGACCTGATGTCGAGGGCAGCGCCCGAGCTCGATGCCGCCGACACGGGTGCGAACGATCCCGCGTACGCGATCTACACGTCGGGCTCGACCGGCAAGCCGAAGGGGGTCGAGCACGCGCACCGGATGATCGTCGCGGCGGGCGACCCGGTCGTCCACGTTCAGCTCGGGCTGACCGCCGACGACCACATGATGGTGCCGATCGAGCTCAGCTCTCTGATCACCCTCGACTTCAGCATCTTCTGGCCGCTCGCGGCCGGAGGGCAGGGATCGCTCTTCAGCGGCCGCTTCGACCCGGCGCGCTTCCTCGCCGAGGTGGAGCGGCGAAGGCTGACGATCTTCATGGGCGTGCCGACGATGTTCCGGTTCCTGCTCACCGTCCCCAATCTCGAGCAGTACGACCTGAGCTCGGTGCGGATGACCCTCGTCGGCGGCGAGCCGCTGCCCGAGGACACCTATCGGGCCGTCAAGCGGACGCTCGGCTTCGAGATGTACGAGATGATCGGCTCGACCGAGGGGCACCCGTACATCGCCAACGTCCTCGGCCGCCCCCCGAAGGTCGGCTCGATGGGGATCGCGCTCGAGGGAAGGCGCTGCACGATCCGCGGCGACGACGGGCGCGAGCTTCCCGCCGGCGAGATCGGCCATCTTTGCCTCGCCTCCGCCGATCCGGCGCTCGCGCTCGGCTACCGCAAGCAGGAGGAGCAGTGGCAGGCGATGCACCGGGACGGCTGGTTCTACTCCGGCGATCTCGCCCACCGGGACGAGAACGGTTACTTCTGGTTCCACTCGCGTGCAGACGACATGATCCTGAGCCGCGCCTACCGCATCTCGCCCGGTGAGGTCGAGTCCGCGACGATGGAGCACCCGGACGTCCTCGAGTCCGGCGTCGTCGGCGTCCCGGATCCCGAGCTGGGTCAGCGGGTCCGGGCATACGTCGTCCTGAAGCCGGGCCGCGAGCCCTCCGACGAGCTGGCCGACGAGATCTGCGAGATCGTCCGGACGGTGATCGCGCCGTACAAGGCGCCGAAGGAGATCGAGTTCGTGTCCGAGCTCCCGAAGACGATGAGCGGCAAGATCCAGCGCAAGGTGCTGCGCGAGCGTGCGGCGGGCGACGCCGGCAGGCCCGAGACCGACTAGCCGCGGAGGATGCGACCGAGCAGCTCGAGACCCTCCGCCGAGCCGGCGATCCCGTGCGGCACGTTCGGCGGATGGTGAACCGTGACGCGCGGCGAGCGGGCGGCCCGCAGCCGGCTCACGTAGTCCGCCGCCTGCGCCACCGCGCTCGTCGGGTCCTGACCGCCGAGAATGAACGCGACGCGCGTGCGCGGGTGAAAGAAGTCGTTGCCGCCGGTCGCGATCCCGTCGCTCGTCCAGCGGGCGCGGAAGGACTCGTCGCCGCTCGCACAGGGACCCTTCCCGCGGGCGAATCCGTACGACCCGTCGATCTTGCCGGCGGGGAGCGCGTAGGCCCGATCGTCGCCGAGACAGCCTCTTGCGAGCGCCGCATGCGGCGGCCCGCCCGTCGGAACGACGGCGTCGAGCACGGTCTCGAGACCGAAGTGACTGAGCGCGTAGGCGACCTGGGTCGCGCCACCGCTGTTTCCGGTGACGCAGAACCCGCAGCGGCCGACCGTCACGGGGCTCAGGCGCAGCGGTCCGAAGAGACGATCGTGAGCCCACTTGATGACGGTCGCCGGCCGGCACGCCAGCCGGGCGGGACCGACGCGCTCACCGGCGGCGCTCTCCATCCAGCTGTCGAGCCAACGCACCTGGACGAGGGTGAAGCCGTCACGGCGGAGCTTCGCGAAGAAGTCGACGCTCTCGCCGCGGTCACTCCAGTACCCCGTGCCGTCGCCGCCGCTGAAGAACAAGAGGACGCCGCGCGGCTTCCCGGTCGCGGGCGCCGTTGCGAGCAGGCCGCGCGCCGGATCCGAGACGCCGGGGCAGCGCACGCTGAACGTGCGCGCGGTGAAGCCGGACGGAGCTTCGGAGCTCGACCCGGTGAGCGCGAGCGAACCGAGCGAGAGCGGACGGACAGCGAACGACGAGGCCTGGCCCACGGCCGCTGTCAGCGCGAGCGCTGCGCCGAGGACGCAGAGCGAGCCGATCCCGGATCCGAGCCTCATATCCTTCTCCGATCGTTGTCGACGAATGAAATATGCCGGATCGGAGTCAGCGCGGCGTCAACGCCACGTAAGTGCCCTGTAAACGAGCGAGCCGCTACGCCCGGCCGTTGCCGTCCGTCGCACCCGCGACGGCGAAGTCTCCATCGCCGAGCGTGAACCCCTTGATCGCCTCGGAGTCGAGATAGGACTGCACCCGCTCCCGAAAGAGCCGCACGTGTGCGGTCGCGACGCGCTCCGCCTCGTCGGCGTCGTGAGCCGTCAGGGCAGCGATCATCTCGTCGTGGTGCCGACACACGGCTCCGAAGTGGTCGTCCAGCTGACCCCACTCGCCGTCCCCGCCGCCGCCGAAGCAGAGATACGCGAGGCGCTGACCCTGGTCGTGAATCGATTCGGCCATGCTCTCCAGGTGCTGGTTGCGCGCGGCCGCCGCCTCGAGCCGGTGCAGCTCGGCGTTCGCGGCGGTTATCGCGAGATGGTCGCGTTGCTCGATCGCGGTCGCGACGGTTGCCGCCTGTCGCGACAGCCGCTCGATATCCTCGGCGGTCGCCCGCCGCGCGGCGAGGCGGGCGACGGCCTTCGCCAGGACGACGTGCGCCTCGAAGAGATGCGTGATGTCGATCAGGTCCAGCGGACGAACGATGAATCCCGCCTTGGTCCGGATGTCGACGAGACCTTCGGCGCCGAGCAGGAAGATCGCATCGCGCACCGGCGTCCGGCTGAAGGCCAGCTCGACGCTGAGCTGGTAGTCGTCGATCCGCTGCCCCGGCTCGAGCTCGAGCGTGATGATCCGCCGCTTGATCTCGTCGTAGGCCCGCTGCATCAGCAGGCGATCCTTCCGCGGCATCTTCGGCCCTCTCTCGCGCGAGTCGTGGTCCCAATCGCAGCTTAACGCTCAGGCTGCAGCGTCATCCTGCCGATGTTCGCCCGGTCGCCCAGCATCCGGTGCGCATCGGCTGCCCGTTCGAGAGGAAGAACGTCGCCGATCACGGGCTTGATCCGCCCCAAGGCGATCAGTTCGAGGATCGTGGCGAGCTCCCCGGTGGACGGGCTCGCCACGCCGTAGATCTCGGTCTCGCGGTAGAGCATCCGGGCGACGCTGACTTTCGTCGGCTCGATTCCGAGCTCACCGATGAAGACGAGCCGGCCTCCGCGCGCGAGCGCACGCAGGCTGAGGCTGCTGGTCGCCTGGCCGACGCAGTCGAGCACGACCTCGACGCCACGTCCGTGCGTGAGCTCCCGCACCCGTTCGAGCACGTCGTCGCGCGAGCCCGAGAGAACCTCGTCGGCGCCGTTCGCCTCGATCAGCGCCGTCTTGGCAGGCGAGGTCGTGGCCGCGAGCACCCGCGCCCCGGCGAGCGCCGCAAGCTGGACGGAGTGGATGCCGGCGCCGCCGCCGGCGCCCGTCACGAGCACCGTGTCCCCCGGCCGGACGCGCGCCTTTTCCCGTACCCCTCGGAAGACGGCACCGAGGACGCAGCCGGCGATCGTCGCGGCTTCGTCCGCGACCCCGGCGGGGATCTCGCACAGGCTTACGGTCGGGAGGGCGACGTATTCCGCGTAGCCGCCGTTCCGCTCCACACCGGCGGCCTGTACGTTCGTGCAGAAGACGCTGCGCTCGTCGCGACAGTAGTAGCAGTGGCCGCAGGGGAGGCGAAACGTCGACGCCACGCGCACGCCGGGGGCGAAAGCGGTCACGTTGCGACCTCGGTCGACGACCTCGCCGGCGATCTCGTGCCCGAGGATCAGCGGCAGCTCGATTCCCGGGCGGACGCCGCTCCTGACGATCGAGTCGAGGAAGCACACCGAGCAGGCGCGCACGCGTACGAGAACCTCGTCCGGCTCCGGCTCGGGGACCCGCACCTCCCGGGGCGGACCGAGGACCTCCGGCCCGCCGAACGATTCGAGCACGACCGCCCGCATGGTTTCAGCCATCAGCTTCCTTTCTCCTTTTCGAGCACGATGAGCGCGTCGACCGCGACGGCGCCGAGACCCTGTGGACGAACGAGCAGGGGGTTGATCTCCGCCTCGACGACGTTCGGTGGTGCCGAGAGCATGAAGCTGGACATCGCGCGGAGCGCGTCGACGAGCGACGGCACGTCGGCGGGCGCCCGCCCGCGACCGCCCTCGAGCGTGCGGGCGCCTCGCACCTCCTCGATCATCGCGTGCGCGTCTCCCGCCGTCAGGGGAGCGGCGCGGACTGCGACGTCGCGAATCGCCTCCACGAAGATTCCGCCCATCCCGAACACGACGACAGGCCCGAGCTGGGCGTCGCGGCGGCCGCCGACGATCGTCTCCACGCCGTCCTCGATCATCGGCTGGACGAGCAGCCGTGCATCCGCCAGATCCAGCCTGCCGGCGATCGCGAGCAGCTCGTCAGCAGCCTCGGCAACCGCGGGCGGCGACGCGAGCGCGACGCGGACGGCGCCGACCTCGGTCTTGTGGCCGAGTCCAGTAGCCGCGACCTTGAGCACCACCGGATAGCCGATCCGAGCGGCGGCGGCGAGCGCCTCGTCGGCGGTCGCGGCCGCCCGCTCCTCGACGACCGTGACCCCGGCGGCGGCGAGGATGCGCTTCGCCTCGTCCTCGGCGACCGCTCCGTCGCCGCTCGCGAGCGGGGGCAGACTGACGATGGGCGGCGGTTCCCGCTCGAGCTCGTCGGCGCGATCGAGCGCTCGCCGGCGCACGACGAGCGCTTCCAGGACTCGCACCGCCGCCAGCAGGCTCCTGCAGACACCGACATTCGCCTCCCGCAACGTCTGCCGCCAGAGCGCGAGCGGCTCGTCCTCGCCGAAGGGCCAGGCGACGATCGGCTTCGTGCTCGCGAACGCGAGCCGCGCGAAGGCCTCCAGCTCCCTCGGGGCGAAGAACTCGAACGCCAGCGGGATGAAGAGCACCGCGTCGACGGCCTCGTCCTCAAGCAGCGCCTCGAGTGAGTGCGCGATCGTCCGCTCGAGCCCCTGCAACTCGACCGTCGACCAGACGTCGACCGGGTTCTGCGGCTCGAGCCAGGACGGATAGATCTCCGCGAGCCGCGCGATCGTGCGCTCGGACAGCCGCGCGAGCTCGAGGCCGTGCTCGGAGAAGAGGTCGGCTGCGACGACCCCGGCGGCGCCGCTGAAGGTCAGCACGCCGATCGAGCTGCCACCGCCGAGCACGCGGAGACGGGACAGGGGATCGGCGAGGTCCACGAGCTCCATGAAGTCCTTCACCTCGAGCACGCCGTGCTGCCGGAGCAGGCCGGCAACCGCCTGTCCCCCTGCCGCAACCGAGCCGGTATGGCTGCGAGCGACCTCGGCACCGTGCTGCGACCTGCCGCCGACGAGCGCGAGCAGGGAGGCATTCGGCGCAGCACGAGTGCAGGCGGCCGCGAACCGCTGTCCATCGTGGATCGACTCGAGGTAGAGCGCGATCACCTCGGAGGGGTCGTCGTCGGCGAGGAACTCGAGCAGGTCCGATTCGTCGACGTCGCACTTGTTGCCGATCGAGCAGGCCTTACTGATCCGAAACCGCTCCTGCGTCAGGATCTGGACGAGGAGCGCCGCCGCCATCATGCCGCTCTGCGCCACGAGCGAGACGTTGCCCGGCTCGAGCGCGCCCGGTGTGACGACGAACGAGGTGGAGAGCGGCGGGCTCGTGGAGACGTAGCCCGCGCAGTTCGGCCCCCACACGCGGGTCGGCGTCCCTTCGATCGCAGCCGCGAGCTCCGCCTGGAGGCGCTCGCCGGCGGGGCCGGCGTCGGCGAAGCCGCCGGATTCGATGCAGATCGCCCTCACTCCCTTCTCGACACACTCGCGGACGACCTCGGGGACCGCCTGGGCGGGAATGAAGACGACAGCGAGGTCGATCTCGCCGGGAACGGCAAGGACGCTCGGATATGCGGGGAGCCCGAGCACGGTGTCCGCGTTCGGATTGACGGCGTAGAGGTCGCCGCCGAAGTGGCCGATCAGGTTCTGGAGGATCCGGTGGCCGCCGCGGGCAGGCTTCGGCGAGGCCCCCACGACGGCAATCGACGCTGGCTCGAAGAAGGGACGGAGACTCTCGGCGCGCGCGGCGATGAGGGGCGCCGTCACGTCCGGTCGCCGCGGCAGCCAGCGTGTTCCCGTGTCATATACCGACGATATATTATGCTGCGGCGCATTCCAATGACACCGACCGACCGCCGCTACACCCCCGAGCACCAGTGGATCCGCGCCGACTCGCCTGCTCGGTGGCTCGTCGGCGTGACGGACTTCGCACAGAGCCAGCTGGGGGAGATCACGTCCGTCGAGCTCCCAGCCGCCGGCATGCGGCTGCAGGCCGCGGAGCCATTCGGCGTCGTCGAGTCTCTCAAGGCCGCGTCCGATCTGTTCGCGCCCGTGGCCGGCACGGTCGTCGAGGCGAATGCCGAGCTGACGGCGACTCCCGAGGCGCTGAACGACGACCCGTACGGCACGTGGCTGATCGCGATCGCGCCCGCCGATCCAGCCGAGCTGGCGACGCTGCTCACCGCCGATCAGTACGACGAGATCGCCCGGTGAGCGGAGTCATGGCTGCGCCGTCGCGGGCCGCTGCGGGCCTGCGGTCGTCAACAAGAGCCGCTGCTCGTCCGACCAGCTCGTCGGGTTCCCCTCGTCGTCACGGAGAACGGCGACCATGCGGAGCTCGGCGCAGATCTCGCCGCGGCGGCTGATGTCGGCGCGATAGGTGATCGAAGTCCTGCCGACGTCGACGACCTCGAGCACGATCTCTGCGATCTCGTTGAAGCGAAGCGGGAGGCGGAAATCCACGCTGATGTGCACGCGCGGTAGCCGCCCGTAGATGTCCACGAGCCCGAGCCGGTCGAAGAGGACCCGTTCGGCCGACTCGACCATCCGCAGCGCCGCGGTGTTGTGCCAGTGCCCGGAAGGATCGTTGTCGGCCCACTCGACGCAGCGCTCGAGTCGGATCGACGGACGAGACGCATGCTCGCCGAGCCGCGACCCCGTGGACGGCACGCGGGGCTCAGGCGGATGATCCACGTGTGCCCCACCCTCCTCCACCAGGCGTGTAGACGGTGACGAGGTCGCCTGAGTCGAGCGTCCGGCTGACCTTGGCTGGGAGGGTCTCGTCACCGAGGAGGTTCCTGCCGGTCCGGCCGGTCCCGCCGCCCGCGGTCCCCGAGGGGGCGTGGGTGCGGCGGTCGGTGAGGAGGGAGAGCATCGCCGGCTCGAGGACTCGCAGCGAACGAACGATCCCGTCGCCGCCGCGGTGCTTGCCGTCGCCGCCCGACCCGTACGCGAGCTCGTACCGCTCGACGCGAATCGGGTATTCGAGCTCGAGGGCCTCGATCGGTGTGTTCAGGGTGTTGCTCATCCCGACATGGACGCCCGACGAGCCCGGCCCGAGGCGGCTCGCGCCCTGCCCGCCTCCGAGCGTCTCGATGTAGGTCCATTCCGAGCCGCCGATCACGAGCACGTTCATCGTTCCCTGGCCCTGGGCCGGTACATCGGCCGCCTGGGCCAGCGCGAGCAGCACGGTGTCCGCGAGCCGCTGGCTCGTCTCCACGTTGCCGGCGACGACGGCGGACGGGCGCCGGGCGTTGACGAGGCAGCCCTCGGGCGCGAGCACCGTGACTGGAGCGTGGCTGCCGGCGTTCGCCGGGACATCCGTAGGCAGGAGTACCTTGAGGGCGAAATAGCATGCCGAGCGCGTGACCGACAGCGGGCAGTTGACGTTTCCCGCGACGGCGCCCGCAGTCCCCTCGAAATCCATGGTGATCGAGTCCCCCGCGATCGTCACGGTGACGCGGATCGGGATGTCCGCCGTGCTCGTCCCGTCGCCCTCGATCTCGCTTGCGGCCGAGTAGACGCCGTCGGGGAGCTGGCGAATGCATTCCCGCGTCCGCCGCTCGGCATAGGCGATCACCTCGTCGAAGGCGGCGAGCACGGTCTCGAGACCGCGACGCTCGATCAGCTCGCCGGTTCGCTCGTGCGCCAGCCGGTTGGCGGCGATCTGGGCCCGCAGATCGCCGCGTCGGATCGTCGGCGTCCGAACGTTCGCGAGGATCAGGTCCAGGATCTCGTTCATGGTCTGCCACTCCCGGACGAGGCGCACCGGCGGGATGACGAGACCCTCCTGGTAGATCTCGGTGGAGTCGCTCGGCATCGAGCCCGGCCGGCTGCCACCGACGTCCGAATGATGCGCCCGGGTGACGCCGTAGCCGATCACCGACTCGTCGTGCGCGATCGTGGAGACGAGCGTGATGTCAGGCAGGTGGGTGCCGCCCGAGTACGGATCGTTGAGCGCGAAGATGTCGCCCGGCTTCGGGTCTCGGCGCATCACGGCGGCGACGGCCTCGGGCATCGCGCCGAGATGGACCGGGATGTGCTCGGCCTGGACGACCATCCGGCCGCGGGCGTCGAAGAGCGCGGTCGAGCAGTCGCGGCGCTCCTTGATGTTAGCTGAGTATGCGCTGCGGATCAGGACGGAGCCCATCTCCTCCGCGATCCCGGTGAGGGCGCTTGCCATCACTGAGAGCGTGACCGGGTCGAGCGCGCCCCGACTCATGTGCGCTCCAGGACGAGCGAGCCGGTTCCGTCGACGACGCCCCTCCAACCGGGTCGCACGAGGCAGGTCGCCTCGCTGAACTCGACGATCGCCGGCCCCTCGAGGCTCGAGCCGGCACCGAGGTCTTGCCGGTCGACCATGTCGACCTCGACCCATTTCCCCGCGAAGTTTGCACGACGACGACGCCGGGCGATGTCACCGTTGCCCGCGAGCTCGCGCAGGCGCGGACGCGCGACTGCGAGGGTGGCGACGAGCCGGAGGCTCACGAGCTCGACCGCCTCGTCCTCCATCCTGAAGCCGTAGCGCTGCTCGTGCGCTCGGTGCAGCTCCTCGGCCAGTCCCAGAGGGTCGCCTGCCGACACGGTGAGCTCGAACGACTGGCCGCGGTAGCGAAGATCCGCGAGCCGCTCGAGCATCGGCGCCTCGAGCTCGGCAGCGGCGCGTGCCTCCAGCTCGAGGAAGGCGGCCTCGACGTCGGCCGGATCGTCCAGCGGGAGGCTTGCGAAGAGCGCCGTCACGTAGTCGCGCCGGAGATCGGAGACCGTCAGACCCAGGGCGCTGAGGACACCACAGGCCCTGGGCACGACCACCTTGCGCATCCCGAGCTCCTCGGCGAGCGAGCACGCATGGAGCGGGCCGGCACCGCCGAACGCGACGAGCACGAACTCCCGCGGATCCAAGCCCCGCTCGACACTGATCACCCGCAGTGCGCGCATCATTTCGGCGTCGGCGACCTGCACGATCCCGTGCGCGACCTCGATCGCCGTCAGGTCGAGCTCCCTGCCGAGAGTCGCGAGCGCCTGCTCGGCGAGCTCGAGCCGCAACGCGACCTCGCCGCCGAGCACGAACTCGTCGGAGAGATAGCCGAGCAGGAGGTCGGCGTCGGTCACCGTCGGCTCCACGCCACCCATCCCGTAGCTGGCGGGGCCTGGTCTCGCGCCGGCCGAGCGCGGCCCTACTCGGAGAGCCCCGCCTTCGTCGACCCACGCGATCGAGCCGCCGCCGGCGCTGACGGTGTGGACGTCGACCATCGGCAGCTTGAGCGGGATGCCGGCCACGATCGACTCCGTGGTGATCTGCACGCGGCCCGCCACAACAGGCGCGACGTCGGTGCTCGTGCCGCCCATGTCGAACGTCAGCAGGTTGTCGTAGCCGCTCGCCTGCGCCGCATACGCGGCTCCGACGACTCCGCCCGCCGGGCCGGAGAGGATGCACGCCGCAGGTCGCGCCACGGCGCCGTCGATCTCGGTGACGCCGCCGGACGACTGCATCACGAGCGGAGCAGCGATGCCTGCTCTGGAAAGGAGGTCTGCGAGGCCGACCAGGTACGTCGAGAGCCGGGGGCCGAGGTAGGCGTCTGCCGCTGTGGTCGAGCAGCGCTCGAACTCGCGGAACTCGGGGAGCACCTCGCTCGAGAGCGAGACGTGGACGTCGGGGAGAGCGTCCCGCACCGCCTCGCCCACCCGCTGCTCGTGCTCGGGGTACATGAAGGAAAAGAGGAGGCAGACGGCGATTGCCTCGACATCGGCCTCCTTCAGCGCCTCCACGACGGCTACGAGGCTCTCTTCGTCGAGCGGTTCGATCACTCCGGCCGGGCCGGTCCGCTCCCGGACGGTGAAGCGGAGCGCGCGGGGCACGAGCGGTGGGGGACGATCCTGCGTCAGGTCGTACATGGAGGGCCGGTCCTGCCGGCAGATCTCGAGGAGGTCGCGGAATCCTTCCGTCGTGACGAGCGCGGTGCGCGCTCCTTTCCGCTCGAGCAGCGCGTTCGTCGCGACCGTCATTCCGTGCGCGAGGGCGACGCCGACGCTGACGTCGACGCCGCTGGACTGGATCGCGTTCAGCATCCCGATCGACTGGTCGTCCACCGTCGACGGAACCTTCGAAGTGACGATCTGGCCGTCCACGAGCGCGACGAGGTCCGTGAAGGTGCCCCCGACGTCCACCCCGATGCGCGTCTGCACAGGAGCCGCGGGAGCTTTCGGCGTCGGCTCTGCGGGTGTCACGGTCGACGATTTCATGTCCACCTAGGTATGGTATACGTTGTATATATGTCCTTGGTCAAGCGTTTTCGCGGCAACCACGGCGGCTCTCCACGCACGAACATACCCCGGCATGTCGGTTCTGCTGCCGTGCCCTAACTGCGGGCCGCGCGACGTGAACGAGTTCACGTACGGCGGCGAGGCATCGACGCGACCGACGGCCAAGCCGTCCCGTCGCGCGCTCTCCGCCTACATCTACTTCAGGCGGAACGTCGCGGGTGTGCAGCGCGAGTGGTGGTTTCATCGCTTCGGCTGCGGCACCTGGTTCCTCGCGAGTCGCGACACGCGTACGAACGAAGTGCTGGAGGTCGCTGCGCCGCCGACACCGGACCGAGCATGAGGTTGCCCGCGCGCCCGGGCGAGTTGATCGACCGGAGCCGCCCGGTGACGTTCACGTTCCGGCAGGAGCGGATCGACGCATTCGCCGGGGACACGATCGGCTCCGCGCTGTACGCCTCCGGACACCGCGTCTTCTCGCGCAGCTTCAAGTACCACCGCCGGCGCGGCCTCCTTTGCTGCTCCGGCCACTGTGCCAACTGCATGATGAGCGTCGACGACGTTCCCAACGTGCGCGTGTGCGTCGAGCCCGTGCGGCAGGGTGCGCACGTGCAGGCGCAGAACGTGCTCGGCTCCCTCGAGCGCGACCTGCTCGCGGTGATCGACAGGGCGGGCGGCCCCTTCACTCCGGTCGGCTTCTACTACCGCACGATGATCCGGCCGCACTGGGCCTGGCCGCTGTACGAGAAGGTGCTCCGCAACATCGCCGGTCTCGGCAGCGTGGCGAAGGACGGCCGCCGCACCGGGCGCTTCGACACGGAGCACCGGCGTGTCGGGACGCTCGTGATCGGCGGTGGCCGCGCCGGTAGCCAGGCGGCGCTCGCAGCGGTCGGCGACGGAGGCACGGTGGCGCTCGTGGACGAGCGGCTGGCTCCGGTCCTCGACGGCGTCGAGACGATCGCTCCGGCCCGCGCGCTCGGGATCTACGAAGGCGGACTCGTCCCCGTCGACGCCGGGAACGTGCTCCTCCGCTTCCGGGCGGAGCGGATCGTCGTCGCGACCGGAGCGCTGGAGCAGCCACTCGTGTTTCCCGGCAACGACCTCGTCGGCGTGATGCTGCCAAACGGCGTTCGCCGTTTGGTGAGAGAGTGGGCCATTCGTCCGGGGGAGCGAGCAGTCGTGATCGCGCCCGATGCCGCCACGATCGTGGACGATCTTCGGGCCGCGGGAACCGAGGTCGCGCGCGTCTTCGACCTCCGAGAGCGCGCACCGCGAGAGATCGTCGCGACAGGAAGAAGAGGTCGCGTCGACTCGATTCTCGTCGATGGCGAGGCGATCGAGTGCGACTTGCTCGTCATGTCCGGAGGCCGCCAGCCCGCCTACTCCCTGCTCGCCCAGGCCGGGGCGAGGATCGAGTACGACGCGAGAGCAGGGATCTTCGTCCCCTGTGACCTCCCACCCAACGTCGAGGCGGCCGGCTCGGTCACGGGCGCAGACAACGTCTTTCCTAACCTTTTTCCGGCGTCAGCCGGAAAGAGGCGCTTCGTCTGCCTCTGCGAGGATGTGACGACGAAGGACATCCGGCGCGCGATCGCCGAGGGCTTCGACTCGCTCGAGCTTGCCAAGCGCTACACGACCGTGACGATGGGGCCGTGCCAAGGGAAGCTCTGCCAGCTCGCGTCGATCCGGGTCTACGCCGCCGAGACGGCCACGGACGAGGCGACGATCGGGACGACGACGGCACGCCCGCCGTGGGCCCCGGTCTCGCTCGGCCTGCTCGCCGGTCGACCGCACGAGCCGGTCAAGCGCACCGCGATCCAACACCGGCACGAGGAGGCAGGCGCGACGATGATGTGGACGGGGGCGTGGCGGCGCCCGCACTCCTACGGCGATCCCGGGCACGAAGCGCAGCACGTCCACGAAGCGGTCGGAGTCATCGACGTCTCGACGCTGGGCAAGCTGCTCGTGACAGGTCCCGACGCGGCCACCTTCCTCGAGCGGCTCTACTCGAACCGGTTCACCGACCTGAGCGCCGGGCGCCTCCGCTACGGCGTCCTCAGCACCGACGCGGGGCGGATCATGGACGACGGAACCGTCGCCCGCCTCTCGGAGGAGCACTTCTACGTGACGACGACCTCGACCGGCGCGGAGCACGTCCTCGCCTGGTTCGAGTGGTGGAACGCCGTCTGGGGTTATGACGTGGACATCGTCGACGTCACCGGGGCGCTCACGGCCGTGAACGTCGCGGGCCCGCGCTCGCGGGAGCTTCTGGGGCGGCTGACGGATCTCGACGTCTCGAGCGAGGGGCTCCGGTATCTCGATGCGCGGGAGGCGCTCGTTGCTGGCGTGCCTTGCCTCGTGCTCCGAATCGGCTTCGTCGGCGAGCTCGGCTACGAGCTCCATTTCCCGGCTCCTGCGGGCGAGTACGTGTGGGACACGTTGCTCGAGCGCGGCGCCGACCTGAACGTGGCCCCGTTCGGGCTCGAGCCGCAGCGCATCCTCCGCCTCGAGAAACAGCACCTCATCGCGGGCCAGGACACGGATTCGGAATCGACCGTGCTCGCCGCGGGGATGCCATGGATCGCGAAGCTCGACAAGGAGGATTTTATCGGCAAGTGGGCGCTCGAGCATGCGGCCGAGGGGCCGTTCCGCGAGGTTCTCGTTGGCTTCGAGCTGCCCTCGGGATCTGCTCCCGCCGAGGGAGCGCAGGTGGTCGATCAGGGCCGACCCGTCGGGCGGGTCACGAGCTCCCGCTGGAGCGAGACCGTGGGCAAGGGGATCGGACTCGCGTGGCTGCCGCCCGCGCTGGCCGAGGAGGGCGCCGAGCTGGCGGTCCGGGTGGACGGGAAGCTCGAGCGCGCCGTGGTCCGACTGACGCCTTTCTTCGACGCCGCGGGAGAGCGGCAGCGCGCGTGACCGAGCTCGCCTTCCTCTCGCCCGGTCTCGTCCGTCGCGGCGACGACTTCGAGCCGGCGCTTGCCTCACCGCTGCGTCGAGCGCTCGCCGGCGTCGATCCCGGCCTCGGTCTCCGGGATCTCTCCCTCACCGGCAAGCTCGTCGTGCGCGGAGACCTGGACGGAGTCCAGTCCTCCCTCGTCCGGGGAGAGCAGCTCGTCCGGCTGGCCCCCGCCCGCGGGCTCGTCTTCGCGCCCGAGGTGACCGCGGATCTCCGCTCCCGCCTGCGCAGCCGGAGCCGTACCGTGGTGGACGTGTCGGGTGGGCTCGCCGGGCTCGGCCTCGAGGGCGAGACGCTGATGCGGCGGCTGACCGACGCCGACCTCGCCTCGCTTCCCGCCGCAGCGCCGTTCGCGCGGGTACCGGCAGTCATGCTGCGTCGCGAGGGCGAGCGCTTCGACGTCTTCTTTCCGCAGGAGCTCGGTCAGTACGTGGCCGAGGTCGTGCTCGACGCGGCACAGGGATTCTCGTGAAGAGGCTGTCGTGAAGGACCTCTTCAGGGAGCAGCGGATGTGGCGACGGCGCGGCGAGCTGAGGCGACGGTACGAGGTGGTGATCGTCGGGGGCGGCTCGCATGGCCTCGCGACGGCGTACTACCTCGCGAGAAACCACGGGATCACGGATGTGGCCGTGCTCGAGCGGAGCTACATCGGCTCCGGTGCCGCCGGCCGCAACACGACGATCATCCGCTCGAACTACCGCACCCCGGAGGGGGTGGCCTTCTACGCCGCCAGCGTCGCGCTGTACGAGCGCCTTTCGGCCGAGCTCGATTTCAACCTGCTCTTCTCGCAGCAGGGACACCTCACCCTCGCGCACTCCGACCGAGCGCTCATCACGATGACCGAGCGAGCCGAGGTCAACCAACTGCTCGGCGTCGACAGCCGCGTCGTCGGACCGGCCGAGATCGCACGTCTCTGCCCCGAGCTCGACCTCTCCCAGGAGGTCACGTGGCCCGTCCTCGGGGCGCTCCATCACCCGCGTGGCGGGATCATCCGTCACGATGCCGTCGTCTGGGGCTTCGCGCGCGGCGCCGATCGCCGCGGGGTCGAGATTCATCCGTATACCGAGGTGACCGGCATCCAGACGTCGAACGGACGGGTGACGGGAGTACGGACGAACCGCGGCGACGTCGAGGCGGAGACGGTCATCAGCGCGACCGCGGGCTGGTCGACCCTCATCGCCGACATGGCCGGAGTCCCGCTTCCCATCACCACGCACATCCTCCAGGCGTTCGTGACCGAGCCGCTGAAGCCGTTCCTGGACGTGATCATTGTCTCGTCCCAGCTGCACGTCTACATCTCGCAGACCGACCGGGGCGAGTTTCTGATCGGCGCCGAGATCGAGCCGTACACCACCTACAACGGCGTCGGCACCTTCGGCTTCCTCGAGCTTGCGTCGCGGCACGTGCTCGAGCTCTTTCCACAGCTCGAGCGGGCGAAGGTCCTGCGCGCCTGGACCGGCCTGTGCGACATCTCGCCCGACTTCAGCCCGATCCTCGGCACGACGGAGGTCGACGGCTTTCTCGTCTCCTGCGGTTGGGGCACGTACGGGTTCAAGGCGGCGCCGATCGTCGGGACGACGCTGGCCGAGCTCGTCGCCACGAAGCGGACGCCGAAACTGATCGCGCCGTTCGCGCTGGAGCGGTTCTACGACGACACGCTCGTCTCCGAGCTCGCAGCGGCGGCGGTCTCGCATTGAGCGGGACGTGATCACCCGGGAGCGCTCGAGCTTCGAGATCGCCCAGAGGGCGAAGCTGCAGCGAGTAGCGCACCGCCGAGGAGCTCGAGCCCGTGCCGGACGAGGTCGAGCCGCGCGGTAGGCACAGGGCGAAGGTCGAAGACGGTCGGCACGTGCGGCACTTCACGACCGGCCGTGCCGCTCCTGCCGGTAACGGATCCTGCTGGTGCGTCTGGCGGTCGCGGCTGAAGCCGGAGGTTGAGTGCGCGATCGGTCTTGCCCCATTCAAGTGGACGTTAGAATCGTACCCGTCCAGCGATCTCCGGTGTTGCCAGTGGAGAAGAAATCCCTGGAAAACGCCAGAAGCCGACGCGCGGACTCGAATCGCGGACCCCTTCATACGAGGGAAGGACGAGTAGGGAAGCGCGTCCATGCGCGGACACTCGCGGCACGTTTCTCGCTGGAAAGTGCGCAGTTCTTCAGCTCACACAGTGGACGCGCCTACCCGCTCGTGCCCGAGCTGATGTACCCGTTTTGTACCTGGACGGAGCAAACGACACGAGAGCCCGCCAAAGGCTCACGCCCGCCACAGCGACGCCGTGAGCAGGTTGACGCGGCCGATCAGGAGCCGAGGCGCGATCGGCCGAAGTTGGGTCGATCAGACCGGTGCCGTCACGTCGGTATCCAAGTCAGCGATTCAGAACACTGCGCAGAAAGCTGACGCTCTCTCGCGTGCCGGCCAGGAAGTCTCCCGATCCCTCGTACTCGCTGTAGATCGGCCCTCTGTACGAGCGCGTGCGCAGGTCATCGATCAGCCGAGCGATTGGAAGGGAACCGCAGCCGGCTGGCACGAACTCGAATCCTTCGTCGGTCCAGACGCCGTCCTTGATGTGGACGCAAACCGTGTGCGGCAGCACCGCCTCGTAGTCGGCACACGTCTGGGCGAGGTCGTGTCCTGCCCAGGCGAAGTTCCCGGAGTCGAGCGTGAGCTTGACGTGGGGCGAGCCGACCTCCTCCACGAGCGCAACGAGGGCGCGCCCGTCGTTCATCAGGTTGCCGTGGTTCTCGATCGCGAGCGTCACGCCGAGCTCCTCGGCGAAGACCGCCGCCCGCCCGAACGCGTCGATCGCCTGTAGCCGCGCCTCCGCGAGCTCGAGGCCCACCTTCGGCTCGCCGACGAACGCGCGCACGATCCCGACCTCGAGCGCGGAGGCCAGCTCGCAGGCCCCTCGCAGTCGCTCGAGCTCCGCCGCGAGCACATCCTCGTCGGCCTGAGCGAAGTCCGAGTAGCCCCCGACGCTCCGGATCGCGATCCCCGCGTCGTCCGCCCACGTCCGCACCGACGCGATCGCGCCCGCGTCGATCACGAGCCCGTCGTGCTGGCCGGGCCGGCCGTTCAACTCCACGCACTCTCCACCTAGTCCCCGCAGCTCCTCGAGGAGCCGCGGCAGCGGAGCTTCGCCGAACCCGAGGCTCGTCGCGCCGACGAGGATCAACTCGTCGCTCGTCGGCTGCGGATCACGCGGCACGGGTTGCCGACCGCGACAGAGTCAGCAGGCACGTCCTTCGTGACGACGCTGCCCGCTCCGATCACGCTGCGGTCGCCAATCGTGACGCCGGGGAGGACGCACACCGACATCGCGAGCCAGCAGTCCTCGCCGATCGTGACCGGCTGCTTGATCGACCCCTGCTCGAGCAGCGGCACGTCGGGGTCGTCGAAGGCGTGGTTCGCGGTGTGGATCGTCGTCAGGGGGCCGATCAGGGTGCGGTCGCCGATCGTCAGGCCGCCGTAACCGTTCACGTAGCAGCCGAAGTTGAACCCGACGTTCTCTCCGAGAACCACCTGGTCGCCGTTCAGCCAAACGATCTGGTCGAGGTAGAACGAACCCGCTCCCACGACCTTCGCGTCGTGCGCGCGAAAGTGGATGACGCGCTTACTCGTCTCGTTGATCATCATCTCGCCACCTCCACCTCGATTCCCAGGAGTTCCCGCGCAGTGCGGTGGCAGATCTTCTCCCGAGCCTCCTCGCTGATCGCGCACGTGCGAATGAACTCGACGATGCCAGGTCGCTGGCCGGGCGTGAGGATGTCGGTGCCGAACAGGAGCTTGTCCTGCTGCCGCTCTAGGAAGCCGAGCCCGAAATCCGGGTCTCGCGTCAGGGCGTTGAGGCCCGATCCGCCCGAGAGGTCCCCGTAGAGATTGGGGTACTCGGTCAGGAGCCGGTCGGTTGCCCCTCCGAGCACGACAGGGCCGTCGGCGTAGACGCTGATATGGAACTGCTCCGGTGTCGCGTCAGCCGAGATCTCCGCCCAGAAGCGGATCGCATGCCCGACAAAGGTCGTCTCCGGGAATTCGCGGAGCATCCGCTCGAGCCCCGGCAGGCCCGGCTCGTCCCGGCAGATCAGGTGATCGGTGTGCAGGAGGACCGGCAGGCCGTGCCGGCCGCAGGCGGCGTAGATCGCCTGCAGCCCCGGGTCGTCGATCGGCACGCCTGCAAGGACCTCCCCGAAGCCCCAGCAGCCGCGGGCTGCGTACTCCGCGATGAGAGAATCCGGGTCGAACCGCTCCGGATAGCGGCGGCGCGGGTCGACGCTGCAGAAGGGGAGCAGCCGATCTGGGTAGAGAGCGCAGGCGTCGAGCACCTGCTCGGTCGTCACGTAGTAGTCGAGCTCCTCGGGGCTCTCGACGGCCAGCACCACCGCCAGCTCGATCCCGAGGGCGTCCATCGTCGCGACCAGGTCTTCCGGTCGATTCGGCGGCAGGTTGTGGAGCAGCCTGCCGACGTGCGTGTGCACATCGACCAGAGGCAGCTCGCCAGCGTTCGTCACGCGAAGTGGCAGGCGACGACGTGCTCTTCCTTCTTCGCGAGGAGCGCAGGCTCCTCGTCCGCGCAGATCCCCTCCGCCGTCCCGAGCTCCCGCGCCAAGGGGCAACGAGTCCGGAAATGGCAGCCGGACGGCGGGTCGATCGGGCTCGGAGGATCGCCGACGAGCTTGATCCGCTCCCGCCGCTCGTTCAGGTCGACCGACGGGATGGCTGAGAGCAGCGACTGCGTGTAGGGGTGCAGCGGCTGCTCGTACAGCTCACGCCCCGCCGCGAGCTCGACGATCTTGCCGAGGTACATCACGGCGACCCGGTCGCTCATGTACGAAACGACGGCCAGATTGTGCGCGATGAAGATGTAGGTCAGCTCGAGATCGCGCTTCAACTCGACCATTAGGTTGAGCACCTGAGATTGGATCGAGACGTCGAGCGCCGACACGGGCTCGTCCGCGACCACGAGCTTCGGAGCGAGGACCAGTGCGCGGGCGATCCCGATCCGCTGTCGCTGCCCGCCCGAGAACTCGTGTGGATACCGGCGCACGGCCTCCGGCCCCATCCCCACCCGGTCGAGCGCGTCGACCACGAGAGCCCGCTGCCTGGCCCGGGACTCGACGCCGTGCACCCGGAGGGCCTCACCCACGATCTGGCCGACCCGGAGCCTCGGGTTCAGCGAGCCGACGGGGTCCTGGAAGATGATCTGCATCCGGGCCCGGAGCGGCCGGAGGGCACGGGACGGAAGCGCGGTGATGTCGACGCCCTCGAACTCGACCCGGCCCGAGGTCGGCTCCACGAGCCGGAGCAGGCTGCGGCCGAGCGTCGACTTTCCGCAACCGGACTCGCCGACGATCCCGAGGGTCTCGCCGGGCGCGAGCTCGAGATCGACGCCGTCGACCGCCTTGATCGTCTGGTCTGCGCCGCCGAAGAGGTGTCGTCCTACGGGGAAGTAGGTTCTCAGGGCCTCGACCCGGAGGATCGCCGGAACGGCCGTCGGTTCCCCCGGAGTGCGCGGGCGCGGCGCGGCCCGGTCGGGCACCGGTTGCTCGCCCACGAACTCTCCTACCTTTTGAACCCGCCTGCCGCTCTCGCAGAGCCAGCACTTCGACTCCTGCGGCGTCACGTCGAAGAGCGGCGGCTCTTCGGCGCACTTCTCGAAGCTGTAGTCGCAGCGGGCAGCGAAGCGACATCCCTCCGGCCAGTGAAGCGGGCTCGGAACCCTTCCCTCGATCAGCCCGAGCGCCTGGTCGTTCCTCATCCCGAGCTGGG
>JBPCJB010000012.1:0-3178 GCA_051005735.1 Gaiellaceae bacterium
GCGTCAAGGGCGACACCGTCTCGAACGTGACGAAGCCGGCGACGCTCGAGACGGGCGCCGTCGTCCAGGTGCCGCTCTTCGTGAACCGGGGCGACCGGATCAAGGTCGACCCCCGCGAAGGGCGCTACATCTCGCGCGCCTGACGCACCGGCCGGGCGGCTCCCGCCGGGGGGAGCCCGGCTCCGCCGCCCTCTCGCCGGAGCGCCAGACGGGCCGCAGTCCTCACCAGAGCCGGAAGCCCTCGCGCACCCAGCCGATCCGCTCCCGCGCGACCGGCCGGGCCGCCGGCGAGCGCTCGGCGAGCGCACAGGTCCAGATGGCCAGAAAGACCGCATGCACGGGGATCAGCCGCTGCACGAGCTCGGGGTCGTGATCGCCGTAGGCCGCGACCGCCTCGTCGGACGCGGGTAGCCGTCGCAGCTCGGCGCCGCCGTGGAGAGCGCGGATCGTCAGCGCGGCGAGATCGAGCTCCCGTGGGCCGAGACACACGTTCTCGAAGTCGCTCCAGACCGGCCCGGCAGTCGTCCGGAGCACGTTCCCGAGGTGTGCGTCGCCGTGGACCGGCTGGAGTGGAGCGTCCGTAGACTCCACGACCGTGGCGGCAGCGTCGAGCCCGCGCTCCAGCACGTCGCGTTCGGCGGGCTCGAGCCGAAGACCGCCGAGCAGCGCCGTCAGCTCCTCCAGACGGGCGTAGTGGTCGAGTCTCGCGAAGGAAGCTCGGCGAGCTCGTCGTGGATCCGGCGGAGCGCCGCACCCACTCCCGCGACGTCCAACGGCGACTCGGGGTCGTTCTCGACGTGCTCCCAGAGCGTCACCAGGAAGCCGTCGTGCTCGTGCGGACCCGCGGGCACCTCACGCGCAGGGCCCGCAACCGGAAGCCCCCGCCTGGCCAGCGCGGCCACGAGCCCCAGCTCGCCTTCGACCCAGGACCGGCCGCGCATCCGCGTGAACGTCACGGGCACGCGGGCCACCACCGGGGCGGGCGCGAGGTGGACGAGCACGTTCGTCAGATCCCGGAGCACGCGCGGCGCCTCGACCTTCAAACCGAGTCCGCGAGCTACCGCGACGGCGGCTTCGATCGCTTCTCCCACTCGCTAGGGTCTAGCACGTGCCGCGCCTGGTCGATACCACCATTCGCCTGCTCTCGCAGGAGCCGCTCGCGGGGAGGATGCCGACGGCGGATCTGCTGGCCCTCGCCGAGGTGCTCGACACGGCCGGATTCGCGTGCCTCGAGGTCTCGGGCGGGGGCGTCTTCGACTCGGCTGTGCGGCGCGGCGTCGAGAGCCCGTGGGAGCGCATTCGGGCGCTGAAGGCGCGGACGAAGACGCCGCTCGGGCTCGCGCTCCGTGGCCGCTTTCTCGTCGGATCGCGCCCGGTGGGCGCCGACTTCGTTCGGCGCTTCGTCGCCTCCGCGGCCGAGAACGGGATCGACGTCTTCCGCCTCCACGACCCGTTGAACGACGTCTCGAACCTGCGCGAGGCGGGCGAGGCGATCGTCGGCGCCCACAAGGAGTTCCACGCCGGCCTCGTCTACAGCCCCGGGCAGACGGGCGCCGCCGTCGCGCTCGTCGAGCAGGCCAAGGAGCTGGGCGAGCTCGGCGCGAACCGTGCGCTGATCCACGATCCCACCGGCGGGCTCGAGCCGCACCAGAGCGGCGAGCTCGTCGCCCAGATCGCCGAAGCCTCCGGGCTTCCGGTCGGCTTCTACTGCCAGGGCGCCGCCGGCATGGGGCTCGCTGACTCGCTCGAGGCGGCGCGGGCGGGCGCGGATCTGATCGCCTGCGCGCTCTATCCGCTCGCGCTCTCGCTGCACCGGGTCGCGGGCGAGTCGCTCGCTTCCGCCCTCGCCGGGATGGGGATGGGCACCGGCGTCGACGTGGCGCGACTCTGGGAGGCTTCAGACCTCGTCGACGAGCATCTCGAGGACGTGCCGATCGCACCGCTCGCGCCGCGCCTCGCCGTCCGCGCGGCCGAATACGACCTGCCGGCCGGCCTCGTCGCCGCGCTCGATGGACAGCTCCGCTCCCATGCCGCCGACGACCGGCTCCTGGAGGTGCTGGACGAGCTGACGCTGATCCGCGGCGAGGCAGGCTGGCCGCCGCTCGCCGCCCCGATCGGGCAGATCCTCGCCTCGCAGGCGCTGATCCATGTCCTCTCCGCGCGCCGCTACGGCACCGTCGTGGACGAGTTCCGCTCGCTCGTCCAGGGCCGCTACGGCAAGCCCCCGAGCGCGATCGACCCGACCGTCGCCCGCGCGGTCGCCCTCCTCTCGGATGGGCTTCCGCTCGACGAGGATCCGCCGAGCGCCGAGGACGTCCGAGCCGAGGCGGAGGGTCTCGCCGCGAGTGAGGAGGAGCTTGTCCTGATCGCGCTCTTCGGCGATGAGGCCGAGGCGCTCCTCCATTCGATCCGGAACCGTCATTCGCGCGACGACTCGCTCGCCGGCGGGGTAGACCAGACGCGCGCCGAGCGGATCCGCGAGCTCGTCCGGATCGTGCAGGAGAGCGGCGTCGCCGAGGTCGAGATCGAGGACGACGGGATGCGGGTCTCGGTGCGACGAGCCGACGCGCCGACGCCGCTCCAGCTCGTCGCTCCGCTCGCCGAGGAGGAGCCCGGCGAGCTTCCGATCCTGCCCGCGGCTGCGCTCGCAGCCTCGCGAATCGAGTCGCCGATGGTGGGCATCTTCTATCGCGCGCCCGAGCCCGGCTCGCCGCCGTTCGTCGAGGTCGGCGACGTTGTCGCCGCGGGCCAGACGCTCTGCCTGCTGGAGGCGATGAAGCTCTTCAACGAGCTCCAGGCCGAGAATGCCGGTCGCGTGACCGCGATCCCCGTCGAGCACGGCGAGCCCGTCGCGTTCGGGCAGATCCTCTTCGCGCTCGAGCCGATCGCTTCGCCGCCCGTCTTCTAGCGTGGCCGTCTGCTGATGTTCTCTCGCGTCTTGGTGGCGAACCGCGGTGAGATCGCCGTCCGCGTGATCCGGGCGCTGCACGAGCTCGACGTTGCGGCCGTCGCGATCGACTCGACCGCCGATGCCGACTCGCTGCACGTCCGCCTGGCCCACCACGCCGTCAAGATCGGCCCGCCGGCCGCCTCCCGGAGCTACCTGAGCATCGCCGCCGTGATCGCCGCGGCCGAGACGACCGGTTGTGAGGCGATCCACCCCGGCTATGGCTTCCTC
>JBPCJB010000013.1:0-7355 GCA_051005735.1 Gaiellaceae bacterium
CCGGGCGTTCCCTCGAGCGCGCGGCCGGAGCGGTCGAGTACCTGGACGAAACGATCCTCGTCGTCACCGGTGAGCCGGACGTCCCCCCGTTCGAGCAGCGGCGCGAGCTCCGCCGCGCGTGCGTCGATTCGAAGCCGTCGATCCCGGGCAGCATCACGTCGAGGAGGATCGCGTCGTAGTCGGTTGCGCCGGCCATCCAGAGCGCGGCGTCGCCGGTCGCCGCGACGTCGGCGGCGTGGCCCTCCTCGACGAGCCCGCGCCGCAGGAGCGCGGCCAGCTTGACGTCGTCCTCCACGATCAGCGTCCGCACCCGCTGATTCTTTCGCGCGGAGATGAGAGCTCGATGAGAGGTGGAGCGGCGTCCCGCCCCACCTGCGGTCGGAGCGCCTACTCGCCCTCGCCGCCGTCGCCTTCGATCACGACGACGTCGAAGCTCTCGTCGAGCCGGACGTCGACTGTGGACCCGTTCGGCTTCGTCACCTCGACCTCGTAGACGGCGCCGTTCTCGGAATCCCGCTCGGTCTCGTTCACCGTACCGCCGCCGGTCGCGCGCAGCGCCGCGGAGCTCGCCCGCTCGAGCGTTTGCCCGGTCAGCTTCCGGTCGGCGCCGTCCGAGTCGTCGCCGCCCGTGGCGCCGGCGAGCGCGGCCCCGCCGAGAGCGAACGCAGCGAGGGCCGCAACTCCGGCGGCGATCTTGGTCACTCGTGAGCTCATCGAATCTCCTTCCGTCGCGATCCAGTGAGGCCACGGTAGACCTGCCCGATGAGACGGCCATGAGAGCCGCTACCGGACGCTTAGCCGGGGGCGCCGCCGAAGCCGATCTCGTTCCCGTCGGCGTCGCGGTAGATGGCCTTGCGGACCCCATTCGAGTAGGTCTCGTGCTCGGCGGGGCTGAGCCCCCGGGAGGCGATCTCCGACACAAGCGAATCGAGGTCGTTCACGAAGATCGTGGAGCGCATGGCTGGCCCGCTCAGCGTCCTCCACGATGAAGATCGATCGATGCTCGGCGAGCTCCCAGACAGCCTCGGTCTCGTGCGCGAGGAAGCTCGGCTCGGAGCCGAGCAGGCGTTTGTACCAGAGTCTCGCCGCCGCGTAGTCGCTCACACAGATCCCGGCGAAGAGGTCGAGTGTCACGGGCCGAGCGTAGCCCTGTGCGGCGCCAGGCCGCCGAGGAATCGATCGTTTGTCTAGTCTCCCGCCGCGGCGAAGTAGCGCCGCGCGGCCTCGCCGACTGCGCGCGTGCCTGCGTACGCGACGCCGCCCTTCAGCACCCAACCTGCGATGGGCACGGCGCCTAGGAGCTGGCGCGCGACAGCGCGTAGCCCGAACCCGGTCGCCACCGTCCCGAGCACCTCGGGCAGCCGCTGCTGGTCGATCTCGATCCCGTGCGCGGAGGCGAGCCGCAGCACGAGTCGGACCTGATTCAGCGTCAGGACAGGGAAGTCCGCGCCCGGGATGAAGATCGCAGCGCCGAGGACGCCGTTCTTGCGCGAGAACGACTCGATCAGGGCGTCGCAGACAGGGTCGCGCAGCACCGGTAGGCGGGCCGCGAGCGGCGTCGCGCTCTCGCCGAGCCGCGCGGCGAGGACGCAAGCGATCTCCTCGACGGGAAAGCCCTCGCCGGGCGGGCAGGCAACGATGTCGGTCGCGAGCACGTAGGGAACGTCGAATCGCTCCGTCCCGGTCTGCACCGCGATCACCGAGATCTTTGCGCGACTCGCGGCGCGAAGCGACTCGATGTCGTCGTCGGTTGGCTTGCCCGCGAGCACGCGCACGAGCGCGGCGGCGCCCTCGACCGAGCCGCTCGAGGTGACGGCGCCGGCGGAGCCGCCACGAGCCAGCTCCTGGACGAGCGTCTCGGCGAGCGCGCCGCTGACGAACAGCGGCCGGTCGTCCTCGAGCATCGTCCGGGCTTCCTTGACGAGGCCCCAGATCGCCGCCGGGTGGAGCTTCGCCACTAGGGCCGCCTCCGTCCGAGATAGCCGCGGGCGTGGATCGAGAGGAGGACGCCGATCGCCGCCAGGTTCGCGACCATCGAGGAGCCGCCGACGGTGACGAACGGCAGCGGGATCCCGGTGACGGGCGCGATCCCCATCGTCATCCCGACGTTGACGAAGATCTGGAAGAGGAAGGCGAGCACGATCCCGCCGGCCACGATCGCGCCGTAGGCGTCGCGCGAGATCGTGATGATCCGGAGCCCTCGCCAGACGACCAGCAGGTAGAGCCCCAACAGGAGCGCCGCGCCGAAGAAGCCCCGCTGCTCGGCCAGGGAGGCGAACACGAAGTCGGTCGCATGCTCGGGGAGATAGTCGAGCCGGGTCTGGGTCGCGTCGGCGACGCCGCGGCCGTCGAGGCCGCCCGAGCCGACCGCCGTGATCGACTGCGTCACGTTGTAGGTCGTCCCGCCCGGATCGCGATCGGGATTTGCAAAGCCGGTGAGCCGCTCCTTCTGGTACGGCTCGAGCACCTCAACGCCAACGTTCGGCAACAGCCAGACCACGCTGACGATCACCGTCACCGCCGCTACCGCGAGCGCGAGCAGGTGCGTCCAGCGCGCTCCGGCGACGAAGAGACAGGCGGCGAGCGCGGCCGAGTAGACGAGCGAGGTGCCGAGGTCCGGCTGCTTGAAGACGAGCAGGATCGGGATCAGCGCGAGTCCGACCGCCTGGAGGACGACGCCCGCGTCCAGGCGCCTCGCTCGATCGGCGAGGAAGCCCGCGAGCGCGAGGACGAAGAGGAGCTTTCCGAACTCCGAGGGCTGGAACTGGAAGGGGCCGATGTCGATCCAGCGCTTCGAGCCGCGCGTCTCTTGCGCGAGCAGGAAGACGAGCACCATCAGGACGATCGTGCTCCCGAAGATCACGCGCTGAGCGCGGCGGTAGCGATCGGGATCGACGACGAGCGCGACGAGGAGCGCCACCGCGCCGAGGCCGACGGCGAGCGCCTGGCGGATCACGTAGTAGCTCTCGTTGCCCTCGACGTCGTAGCGGGTGATTCCGGCGACTGCCCAGAGGCCGTAGGCGACGAGCGCGCCGACCGCGCCGACAAGCAGCCAGTCGAGCCGGCGCACGAACGCGAGCACATCGACGCCCTGGCTCGGCGCGGAGCGGGAAGAGACGTCCAGCATCAGTCGCTCGCCACCACGCTCTGGATCCCGGCTTGGACACCGAACCAGCGCTCGAACACCTTCAACGCCGCCGGGGCCGCCGCAGTACCGCCGTGGCCGCCGTTCTCGATCACCGCGCAGACGACGATCGGCCCGCGGTCGCCGTAGGTGGAGACATCGAACGGCCCCCAGCCGCACCACCAGGATTGATCTTCGAGATGGCCGGGCCCGTAGCCGGGAAGATCGACCACCTTCTCGGCGGTGCCGGTCTTGCCGGCGACGGGAACCGGGAAGCTCCCGAAGACCCCCGACGAGGTTCCGTTCGCGTCGTGGGTTGCGGTGTAGAGGCCCTCGCGAACGACGGCCAGCCCGGCCGCGTCGACGTCGACGACCTCGGGGCGCGCCGGGGGAAAGGTGCGCTTCGTGATCGGCGGCGAGCCGTCGTTGCCGGGCTGCTCCACCGCCGAGACGAGATACGGCGTCACGAGCTTGCCGCCGTTCGCGAGCAGTGCGTAGAACCGAGCCATCTGGAGCGGCGAGACGGTCACGTCCTTCTGCCCAATCGCGAGCTGGATCAGATCGCCGGGGTTCCACGCGCGATCGATCCCCTCGTACGTCTCCTTGCGCCAGGCGGGCGTCGGCACGAGCCCGGCCGTCTCGCCGCCGATGTCGAGTCCGGAGATCCGGCCGAAGCCGAACTTGCCCGCCCAGTCCTGCATCCGCGTCCAGTAGGCGCGCTCGATCTCGCCCCGCTCGTAGTAGCGGTTGCCTATCTCGTAGAAGTACGTGTCGCACGACTGCGCGAGCGCGGTCGGGAGCGTCATCGGCTGGTTCGTATACGGGTTCCAGTTGTTGAACTGGAACCTGTCCTCCCCGTAGAAGGAGGTCGGCGTGCACTGGATCGACTGGTACGGGGAAAGAAGCCCATCCGAGATCGCGGCGAGCGCAGTCACAGGCTTGAAGACCGAGCCGGGCGGATACTGGCCGGCGAGCGCGCGGTTGATCCCGGGATAGTTGCGCTCCTTCGCGACCCTGTTGTCGACGAGCGGCTCGAGCTTCTTCGGATCGGCGCGGCCGACGTAGACCGACGGTTTGTACGTCGGGTTCGAGGCGAGCGCGAGGATGGCGCCGTCGCGCGGATCGAGGGCGACGATCGCGCCGCCGTTCGCGTTGTACGACTCGGTCGTGATCGCAGTCCGAATCCCGAAGGCGAGCGCCTGCTCGGCCGCCTGCTGGAGGCCGACGTCGATCGTCAGCCGGACGCTCGAGCCGTAGGTCGGGTACTCCTTGGTCTCGTACTCGCTCTGCGGCCGGCCGACCGAGTCGACCCGCACCTGGGCCGCGCCGGGCGTCCCGCGCAGGTACTCGTCGAAGGCGCGCTCGACCCCGGACTTGCCGAGCTTGTCGCCGCCGCGATAGCCGGCGCGCTTGCGCTCTGCGAGCTCCTGGGGCGAGATCTCGCCGACGTAGCCGAGGATCTGCGCGGCGAGCGCACGGTGCTCGTAGTCGCGCAGGTACGTGCCGACGATCTGGACGCCGGGGAACTCGGCTACGCGCTCGGTCAGGTACATCACCTGATCCTCGTGCACGGCCGTCTTGATCGTGATCGGGGTCAGCGGATCGTCCTTCGAGTCCTCGAGCGCCCGGGTGAGCCGCGGCAGCGGCACTCGCAGGACCTGCGAGAGCCGCTTGAACATCGCGTAGCGCCCTTCACTCGGGAGGTCGCTCTTCCAGATCCGGACGGCGGTTCCCGGCACGTTCGAGACGAGCACGTTGCCGTTGCGGTCGAGGATCGAGCCGCGCGGCGCCTCGATCCGCACGGTCCGCACCTGGTTCTCCTGCGCCGCGTTCAGATACCGGTCGCCCGAGAGCACCTGGAGCGCCCAGAGCCGGAGGAAGAGGACGGCGAACACGGCCAGCGCGACCGCGCCGAGCATCCCGACGCGGAGCGCGAGCTGAGGCGTGAACCGGTACGGCTCGGTGACGCGCGGATCCGGCGGCAGGAACCGGTCGAGACGGGACTTCCTCGAGTTCCTAGCCAAGCAGGCGCACCTCTGCCGGCTGCCGGCTGCCGCCGCGCTCGAGCAGCGAGCGGCAGAGCGCGAAGACCGGGCCGCCGAAGATCAGGTTCAGCCCCAGGCCGGCGATCAGCGCCTCGACGAGCGCGCGCCGCATCGAGACCTCCTCACCGAGGAGGAAGTGGAGGAAGAAGCCGGAGATCGCCACCAGGATCGTGAGCACGATCACGGCGAGAATGGGCGCATGTGCGCGGCCACGGCCGGTCGTCTCGCCGTACCGGCCGGTCCAGTAGCCGGCAAGGGCGAGGATCAGCGCCGTCACGCCCAGCGTGTCGAGGGTGACGATGTCGAGCAGGAGCCCGCCGAAGAAGCCGGCAAAGGCGCCTGTGATCGCTCCCCGGAGCAGCGCGATCCCGAGGAGAGCGAGGAGCAGCACGTCCGGAGTGCCGCCGAGCACGTCGAGGGAGGCGAAGATCGTCGCCTGCAGGAGCACGGCCACGAAGACGATCCCGGCGAGGAGCGCGGAGTCGGCGACGTTCATGGAAGCACCGGCGTGGGCTTGCTACCGACGAGAACGAGGACGGAGTCGAGCGAGGAGAAGTCTACGTCGGAGCGGATCTGCACCTGCTGATAGAGGTCCGTGTCGAGCTGGCCGACGTAGGTGACGCGACCGATTGGGATCCCCTTCGGATAGAGCGAGGCGAGCGGCCCGGAGCGCCAGCCGGCGGTCACGATCGCGTCGTCCACCTTGACCACGGCGTCCTTGCGGACGCGGTCGAGGATCAGCGAGTCGCCGGCCTGCCCGTGCCGGACGATCCCGCCCGCCCCGCCGCGAAGCGCGACGGCGGAGACGGCGCTCTGCTCGTCGGTGAGCAGGCGCACGCGCGCCGCGTGCTCGGTGACACGCGTCACCTGGCCGACGAGCCCTTCCCGTGTGACGACGGGCGCATAAGCGCGGACGCCCTCGGCGGAGCCGACCGAGACGACGAGCTCCTGCTCGAAGGCGCTCGTCGGGCGCGCGATCACCTCGGCGGCGAGCGGCTCGAAATCTGCCGGGAACGCGGGGGCGTTCCGATACTCGAGCAGGCGACGGAGATCGACGTTCTCCTGCAATGCGGACTCGTTCTGGATCACCTGCTGCTGGAGCAGGGCGTTCTCGCGTCGCAGTCGCTCGGCCTCGTCGCGGGCGCCGAAGAGCCCGGCAGTCCAGTCGTAGGCGTCCTCGAAGGGGCGGGCGACGCGGTTGATAGCGACCTCGAGCGGCTGGAGGACGCTCGCCACGGTCGCTTGAACGGTATGCAGCGGCCCGTCCTCCGACTCTCGGAACGAGATCGTGATCAGGACGAGCGCGGCGAGCACCAGCCCGCCCAGCACGATCCGGCGCCGAAGCGCGCTGCTGGTGCGAGAGGTGAACGGACGCGGAACGGGACGCCGGACGGGGAAGCCCAGCACCGCCGATTTTGCGGTGCGGTTGCGTGGCACGAGCGGTCTACTCTAGCGAGTCTCCCGGCGCTTGCTCGTGCCGGAACGCGTGAGAAGCGGGCCGGAGGGCTTGGCGGAATGCCGCTCGTTCGGATCGGTGCGATGGGTGCACTGTGGCAAGGACGCAGGGAGCGTTCATACCCGTAGGTATGGACGCGACTGAGGACGCGCCACGGCGTGCCCAGGGTGCCGAGACGGGCACAGCCGGTATTTCGCCAAGCCCTCCTAGTAGCGGCGCTTTCCGTTTCTCCGCGGCCTTGCGCGCGCCGCCCGGTCGTACGTGTCGAACTCCTCCAGGCTCCGGCCGGAGCCAACCGCGACGCAGGTGAGCGGGCTCTCGGCGAGGTGCACCGGCATCTGCGTCTCGTGGCGCAGGCGCTCGTCGAGCCCGTGCAGGAGGGCGCCGCCGCCGGCGAGCACGATCCCGCGGTCCATGATGTCGGCGGCGAGCTCGGGCGGGGTCTTGTCGAGAGTCGAGCGGATCGCGTCGATGATCTGCGCGACGGGCTCGTCGAGCGCGTGCCGAATCTCCTCGGAGCTCAAGACGACGGTCTTCGGGAGGCCGGTGAGCATGTCGCGACCACGCACCTCCGCCTGCACCTCCTCGCGCATGCGGTAGGCCGAGCCGACCTCGAGCTTGATCTCCTCGGCCGTCTGCTGGCCGACGAGCAGCTTGTACTCCTTCTTGATGTGGGTGACGATCGCGTCGTCCATCTCGTCGCCGCCGACCCGCAGGCTCTGCGAGACGA
>JBPCJB010000014.1:0-3896 GCA_051005735.1 Gaiellaceae bacterium
CCTCGTCGTCGACGACGATCCCGGGATCCGCGCTCTCTGCGCGGCCGTCCTCGGGGCCGAGGGCTACGAGGTGACCGAAGCCGCCGACGGGCGCGAGGGCCTCACCCGCGCGCTCTCGGACGAGCCCGACCTCGTACTGCTCGACGTCAACATGCCGATCCTCGACGGCTACCAGCTTGCGGCGGCCTTGCGCGAAGGCGAGCGGACGCGCCACCTCCCGGTCGTCTTCGTCACCGGCGAGCCGGCGCCGGAGGTCGAGGGTCACGCCTACGCTGTCGGAGCGCTCGGCTTCTTCGCCAAGCCGTTCGAGCCATCGGCTCTCGCTCGTCCGACGGCTGCTCGCCCAGCCCGATCCGGCAAGCTCCTGAGGCTCAGAGCTCAACCGAAGAGGAGAAGCAAGGCGTCGGTCGGCGCGTAGTCGTCCGTCAGCACCGGCACGTTGCTCGTCGAGATCGGGGCGTCCACTCGGTCGCGGATCGCGCGACCGAGATCGGGCGCTCCCGGCGCGTCCTCGCGAACGCTCCGCCAGCGCTCGGACAGAAACTGCTTGGCGGGTGCGGCGCCTTCGCCCGCGACGAAGATCACGTTCGTGACCGCGGTTCGATCTGCGTCGCCATCGCTGGAGACAGGATGGATCGCGACGGTGGGGAAGATGGTTCGATACGTGCGCAGCATCGAGCGCAGGAGCCGCGACTGCTCGCCGGCGACGGCGCCGATCACGTTCGTGGCGATGACTCCGCCGGGAGCGAGCCTCGCCTGCGCGAGCTCGAGGAACTCCCGGGTCGCGAGGTGGAAGGGGATCGAATCGGAGTAGAACGCGTCGATCACGATCGCATCCCACGGCCCTTCGTTCCCGGCGAGGTAGCGCCGGCCATCCTCGACGTCCACCCGCAGGCGGTCGTCCCGCGGCAGCCCGAAGAAGCGATAGGCGACGTCGACGACCTCGCGGTCGAGCTCGACGACGTCGAGCCGCAAAGCCGGGAAGTCGCGCCACATCCGCTTCGGGGCCGAGCCGCCGCCGAGACCGATGAAGAGGATGCGCTTCGCGCCCACGTTGTAGGCCAGCGCGAGCTGGAGGTAGTCGGTGTAGTCGAAGCGCGTCCTGTACGGCTGCTCGAGGAACATGCCGCTCTGGAAGGAGTTGTCGAAGCGCAGGTAGCGGCTCGTCCCGTCCTCGACCACAGCGAGCCGGTGGTACTGCGTGTCCTTCGCGTGCAGGACCTCGAAGCCCGACTGGCCGTCGGCAGGGTCTCCCGACTGGCGCCCGTCGTCGATCCCGCGCTGGCGATAGACGGGACTCCAGTTCCGGAACTCGGAGGCGGCGACGATGCCCCCCTTCTCCGGAGCGAGCGAGACGACGCCGCCGAAGCTCGCAGCAGCGAGCGCAACCGCAAGGACGAAGGCGGCGGTCAGCCGCTCGACAAGCGCGACCGCCGCGGCCGCGAGCATCAGCGCGACGGCGCCTGCGGCGAGGAGCTGATCTGTGCCGAGCTCGGGGATCAGCCAGAAGGCGGTCGCGAACGTACCCGCGATCGAGCCGGCGGTCGAGATGGCGAAGAGGCGACCGGCGGTGCGGCCGAGGCGGTCGAGGGAACGAGCGCGCAGCTTGACGGCGATCGGCGAGACCGTCCCGAGCACGACGGCGGGCACGCCGAAGAGGACGATCGTCGCGAGGAGTGGGTTCAGCCTCGGCCCTGGATCCAGCTCGACGACCTGGTCGAGCACCCAGCCGTCCACGAACGGGATCGCGAGCACGAGCAGGGCGCCGAGCCCCAGCACGGCCACGAAGAGCTGCGGCGTCGGCTCGCGGTCGGCCGCCATCCCACCGAGCCAGTACCCGACCGAGAGGCCCGCGAGGACAACGCCGATCAGCGCTCCCCAGACGTAGAGCGAGCTGCCGAAGAAGGGCGCGAGGACTCGACTCGAGGCGATCTCGAGCCCGAGGAGGACCGCGCCGGCGATGAAGACGGCGACCCCGATCGCAGCCGCGCTTCGCTGTTCTCCCCGCATTCGCCCAGGTTACAGGCGGTATACGGCCACCCAAGGGCCGGCGCGGCCGCCTCCCGGCTCCACTCGGAGGAGGCGGCGGGCATCGGTCTCGAGCTCCGCATAGAAGCGCGACTCGGCGGGGTAGCGGTCAACCGCGGCGAGGACGCGGTCGGCGACGGCTCCCGTGACGAACACGTAGTCGATTCCGAGCGCACGGAGCCGCTCGACCTCCCGATTCGCATCGGTTCGCCGGCCGGGGCCGGGCAACTCGAGCCGGAGCGCCGCTCGCTCGCCAAGTGAGGGGGTCGAGGATTCGACCGCGACTCGGGCTTCCGCCGGGATGTTCCGCTCGATCCAGCCGCGAGCGACGAGCCGCGTGTCGGTGCGAGTGAGCTCCCGGACGTCGCCGATCGACCAGGCGAGCGGGACGGCGAGGAGCACCAGGGCGATCGCGGCCAGCGGCCGCACCCGGCCGGCGAGCGCACCGAGCACGGGTACGAGCGGTAGCACGTAGCGGTCGAAGTGGGCGTCCAGCGTCAACAGGTAGGCGAAGTACGCGAGCGCGAAGACAGCGAGCGCGAGGTCGGCGCGTCGTGGGAGGAGCTTGTGTTTCTCCAACACAAGCGCTCTCAGGGCGATCACGAGGCCGGCGAGGGCGACGACGAGTGCCGGGCCGAGGCTCTCCCAGAGCCGATCGAGGAAGGCGACGGGGGTCGGGTAGTCGTGCTCGAACCCGAGCCAGCCCTCGGCGGCGAGTCGCTGGACGCGGGAGATGTCCTCCCACGCGGCAGCCGCGTGCCAGACGACGAACGGGCTCGTGAGCACGAAGGCGAGGACGGCGAGCGCGGCCCCTATTGCCAGCCGCCGCCACTCGCGCCAGCCGACGGCGAGGAGCGGCGCGGCGAGGAAGACGCCCGGATACTTGGCCGATGCCGCGAGACCCGCGGCCACGCCGGCCCATTCGAGTCTTCCCTGCACCGCGAGCGCGAGCGCGACGGTGACGAGCGTCGTCAGGAGGACGTCGGTGACGGCGACGTGCGAGTAGGCGACGTGCACCGTCGCGACGGCGACTGCGGCGCCGGCCACGACGCCGGCAAGCGGACCGTAGGCGACACGACCCAGCCACCAGGCTGCCGGCACTCCCGCGATTCCCATTGCCGCCGCCACTGCACGGGCGGCGGCATACGACGGCGCGTCGGCGAAGAGCTGGAACGGCGCGAGGAGGGTGAAGAGGAGGCTCGGGTAGTCGTACCAGCCGGGATCGAGCCCGCCGCCGTGCGCGAGCGCCCACCCGCGCGGGACGATCGACTCCTCGTCGGGGTTGAGGAGCGGGAACGGGAGCCCATACTCGAGACCCGGAACCCTCAGAGCCGCGGCGAGCGCCAGCAGCGCCAAAAGCCCTAGCCACTTTCCTCCGCGGCTAGCGCTCGGTGGCAGAGGCACCGATCAGGACCGCATCGCATCCCGCCCGCTCGAGCTCGTCGATCTCCTCCCGCGTTACCCCCGGAACCTCCGCGATCGCAAGCTTCCCGGCCGGGATGTCTGAGAGCAGGTCGAGCACGCGCTCGAGCCGCTCATCCGACTCGCCGCAGGCCAAGACGAAGATCTCGGGGTCGTGCCGCTCGAGCGCTTCCTCGAGCTCGTCCTCGCGCTCGACCCGGACGACGATCTCGACGTCGAGCGCATGCAGATGCTCCCAGTCGGCGTTGGCGCCGACGATGCAGGCGTCGCCTTCGGGAGCGCCGCGCTCGAGATACGAGACCACCGGAAGCGACGTCGCCGCGCGAATCGCCGCGATTGCCGTGCCGCGAGCCAGCAAGGCCTCCGCGCCGTCGGCCTCGGCCGCTGTGGCCGCATCCGGCCGCTCGACCGGGACGATCAGCGAGATCCCGTCGCATTCGGAGATC
>JBPCJB010000015.1:0-13424 GCA_051005735.1 Gaiellaceae bacterium
GCATCGAGACGTCGAGCACCATCGCATCGATCTCGGCGGCATCGACGTCGGGCTCGCCGCCGAGCCGCTTGAGTGCCTCGGCGCCGTCGCCGGCGAGCTCGACCTCGTACCGCTCGAGCCCGAGCGCTCGCCGGAGCGCCTCTCGTACTGCCGCATCGTCATCGACGACGAGAATTCTCATCCGCCCATTGTGCGGCCAGGCCCTAAGAAGTTCGTGAGAGCAGCTCCGACGCAGTTGCGGATCGCTCGATCGAGGGATTGAGCCCCGAACGGCTAGCGCCCCTCGATCGGGGGATGGAACGGCGCTCGGAACCCGACTAGAACTGAGAGCTCGGCCAGGGGAGGGGAAGCGGGTCTCTGCGGCGCCCGTTCGATGGCGATGCTCGAACGGGCGCGCGCCCGCAGCAGTCCCCCTTTCGGGGATCCCCGAGGGTCAGGATCCGGTCGATCCTCGAGGTATGCGGCGAATCGTCTTGCCCGTTCTGGCCGGCGGCTCGCTCGCGGCCGGAGCGCTTGCCTTCCTCTTCTCAGGCGCTACGGCGGCGTGGCTCGCAAACGGCGCCTGGACCGGTTCGGGGCTCTTCGCCGTCTGCGCTCTCGTTGTCGCCTGCGGGCGCATCCCGGACCGCGAGCGGCGCCGGCCCTGGGTGTACCTGCTCGCAGCCTGCGTCGGCTGGCTCGGCGGCCAGCTCGTCTGGGACGTGCTCATGGCGCTCGGCGTCGCAGTGCCGTTCCCTTCGCTCTCCGATGTCGGCTGGATCGCCTTTGCCCCACTCGCCGTCGCAGGCGTCTACCGGTTGGCTCCGGCCTCCCCGGGAGAGAAGGCCATCTCCGCGCTCGACACTCTCGCCACCGCGACGGCTGTCGGCGCCGTCGTCGCAGTCCTTCACCACGACCGGACGGTGACCTCCGAGCTTCCGACCTTCGAGATCGCGCTCGCGCTCGCCTATGCGGTGCTGTACTCCGCGGCGGCGGCCACGATCGCGCAGTCGCTCTGCACGAGGCTGAGCTTGCTGCGCCGGCCCGATCTGCTGCTCCTGATGACAGGACTGCTTGCGCAAGGTGTCGCATTCTGCCTCTGGGCCGGCGCGCTCCTCGACGGGAGCTATGTCCCCGGCGCCGCGCCGTACGACCTGCTCCAGACGGCCGGCTTCATCGCGATCGGGCTCGGTGGGCTGAGGGCGATCGGGGAGGCGGCGGTCGAGCGGACGGCCGAACGCGACATCCGTCTCCGCGGTCTCCTGCCCGTGTCCGCGATCCTGGGGCTGACGATTCTCGTGATCGTCTTTGCGGTCACCGGGGCGCCACTTCGCCAGCGACTCGTGCTGCAAGGCGCGCTACTCGGCCTGATGATCGTCTTTGCGCTCCGCAACTCGTTCGTCTCGGCCGAGCATGCCCGGCTCGTGGCGAGTGAGCGCAGCGCGGCCGAACGGGCAGAGCGCTTCTTCAGGCTCGCGCCCCAGCTGTTCTCGGTGGCCGGTCCCGACGGGTTCACCAAGCGTGTCAACCCGCGCTTCGTCGAGGTGCTCGGGTGGTCCGAGGACGAGCTGCTGGCTCGGCCGTTTCTCGAGCTCGTCCACCCCGACGACCGCGAGGCGACGCTCGCCGAGCTGGCGAGGATCTCGGACGGGGGCCTGACTCTCGCGTTCGAGAACAGGATCGCCCGCAAGGACGGCGAGTACGTGTGGCTGCTCTGGAACTCCCGTGAGGATCCGGAGAGCGGGCTCCTCTACGGCGCCGCGCAGGAGATCACCGAGCGCAAGCGCGCCGAGGCGGCGCTGCGCGAGAGCGAGCAGCGCTTCGCCGAGCTCGTGACGACGATTCCCGAGGTCTTCTTCATCGCGCACGCCGACCTCGGCGGGACGATCTACGTCAGCCCGGCCTACGAGACGATCTGGGGTCGCAGTTGCCAGAGCCTCGTCGACGACCCCCAGTCGTGGCTCGAGGCGATCCACGAGGACGACCGGGCCCGAGTCTTGGAGGGCCTCGAGCACGTGAACCGGGAGGGTCGCGTCGAGCACGAGTTCCGGATCATCCGCCCGGACGGCGAAATTCGGCTGATCCACGAGCTCGTCACGGTGATCCTGGACGAGCAGGGCCGCCCGACCCGCCACGTCGGGCTCGGCTCCGACGTGACGGAGCAGCGGGAGCTCGAGCAGCAGCTCCAGCACGCGCGCAAGCTGGACGCCGTCGGAGAGCTGGCGGGCGGGATCGCGCACGACTTCAACAACATCCTGACCGGGATCGCCGGCTTCACGGAGCTCGCGCTCGCGCGTCCCGACGGGCTCGACGAGGAGCTTCGCGGCGACCTCGAGGAGATCCTGGGCGGCGCCCGACGCGCCGGGGTCCTCACGCGCCAGCTGCTCACATTCGCACGCCGTGAGGTTGCGAGGCCGCAGGTCGTCGCCTTGAACGAGGTCATCGAGGGGGTCAGCGGGCTCCTCCGCGGCACGATCCCGGAGAACGTGCGCGTCATCACCGATCTCGCGGGCGAGCTCGGCCGCGTCAAGGTCGATCCGCATCAGCTCGAGCAAGTCCTGCTGAACCTCGTCCTGAACGCCGGCGATGCGATGCCCGAGGGCGGCGTCCTGACCGTGCGGACCTTCGCTCCGTCGGGGGCCGAGGTGGCGCTCGCGGTCGCCGACACCGGAACCGGGATGACCGAGGAGGTTCGCGCCCGGATGTTCGAGCCGTTCTTCACCACCAAGGACGTCGGCAAGGGAACGGGGCTCGGCCTCGCGGCGGTCTACGGAATCGTCGAGGAGTGCTGCGGCAGGATCCTCGTCGAGAGCGAGCCCGGCGGCGGGAGCACCTTCGTCGTCACGCTCCCCGTGACGCAGGAGGCGCCGGAGCGTCGCAAGCACCCGGACGACTCTGCTGCACGTGCCGGAAGCGAGCGCATCCTCCTCGTCGAGGACGACGAGCTCGTCCGGCGCCTGACGTGCGCACTGCTCGAGCGAGAGGGCTACCGCGTGATCGTCGCCGCGACCCCACTGGAGGCCTTGGGGTACGAGGGCGAGTGGGATCTGCTCCTCACCGATGTCGTGATGCCCGAGTTGAACGGACCCGAGCTCGCGACGCGGCTCGGGGCGGAGCGACCTCCGTTTCAGGTGCTCTTCACCTCTGGCTACTCGGGCGAGACGATGGTCGAGCGCGGCGCGCTCGATCCGGGCGCTCCACTGCTCCAGAAGCCGTTCTCGCGGGCTCAGCTCGCCGGGATGGTTCGTGATGTGCTCGACGCTCCGCCCTCCGGCTACGGCCGCGAGCAAGAGCGGGCGTGGCTCGTAAGTCGTTCGACCGCAGCGTGAGCCGCAGCGTCATAGAGCTTGTGTTCATTGCGCACAAGCTCTTCTTCGCTCAGGCCTCGAGATCCTCGCCTTCGAAGGCCCGGATCGCCTCGCGGTAGGAGTCCGGGATCTCGGCCGCTCGTCTCGACCCGAGCTCCACGAGGACGAGCGTCTGCGACGCCGTCACCATCAGCGCGTCGTCGTCCATCCGATAGGCGGCGCAGTTGTACGTCGCGCTCGTTCGCCCGATCCGGGCGAGCCGGACGAAGATCTCGAGCAGGTCGTCGAAGCGCGCCGGCGCGTGGTACTCCACATTCGAGGCGCGCAGGACGAAGTCATGGCCCAGGATCCATTCGCCCGTGAGCCCGAGGTGACGGTGATACTCGGTGCGCGCGTGGTCGAAGTAGGGGAGATAGCGGCCGTAGTAGACGATCCCCTGAGCATCGGTGTCGGAGAACCACACCCGCGCGATCGCCGAATACTTGAACGGTGGCTTCCGGTCTGTGAGCCGACCCAGCTCGGGGGTCATCCGCGAATCAGGCCGAGCACCTCGTCGCGCTTCCCGTCCAGCAGCTCCCCGGAGAGCGCCTCGAGGTTGAGGCGCAACAGGGGCTCGGTGTTCGAGGGGCGGACGTTGAAGTGCCAGTCGTCGTACTCGACCGAGATCCCATCGAGATGAGTGATCCGCCCGTCGGCATATCGCTCCTCCAGCTCCTCGAGCTTGCTCGCGGTGTTCGCGACGGGCGTGTTGAGCTCCCCCGTGAGGAAGTAGCGCTCGCGGAACGGGCGCAGGATCTCCGAGAGCTTCTGGCCGCGCTTCGAGATCAGCTCGAGCATGAGCAGGAACGGCACGACGCCCGAGTCGGCCTGCACGAAGTCGCGGAAGTAGTAGTGGGCGGAGACCTCGCCGCCGAAGACGGCGCCCTCCTCGCGCATGCGGTGCTTGATGTACGCGTGCCCGACACGGTTGACGAGCGCGACGCCACCGGCCTCCTCGATCGTCCTCGGCACCGCCCAGCTCGCGCGCACGTCGTAGATCACCTTGCAGCCCGGGTTCTGCTCCAGCACGGATTGGGCGAGGAGTGCCGTGATGAAGTCACCGGGAACGAACTCGCCCGTGTCGTCGACGAGGAAGCAGCGATCGGCGTCGCCGTCGTAGGCGACGCCGAGGTCGGCCTCGGCCTCCCGCGTGCGCTCGACGATGAACTCGCGGTTCTCGGGCAGGAGCGGATTCGGCTCGTGATTCGGGAAAGTGCCGTCGGGCTCGAAGAAGCAGCGAATGGCCTCGACCGGCAGCCGGTCGAGCACCGGCGGGAGCATCGTCCCGGCCATGCCGTTCGCCGCGTCGATCACGACGCGGAGCGGCTCGATGGCATCGATGTCGACGAACGAGAGCACCTTCTCGACGTACGCGGCCCAGATGTCCTCCTCGCGTACCGAGCCGCGAGCCGTGGAGGCTTTGTGTTCTTCCAACACGAAGTCGAGCGCGCGATCGCGCACGTCATGGAGGCCCGATTCGCCGCCCACCGGGAGCGCGCCGGCCCTCACGATCTTCATCCCCGTGTACTCCTTCGGGTTGTGCGAGGCGGTCACGCAGACACCACCGTCGAGCGCGAGCTCGCCGACCGCGAAATAGACCATCTCCGTCCCGACGAGGCCGAGATCGAGCACATCGGCGCCGGCGTCGGCGGCGCCCTCGATCAGCGCAGCGGCCATCGCAGGCGAGGAGCTGCGCATGTCGCGCCCGACCGCTAGCGAGCGCGGCTCGAACTGCTCGACGAACGCACGCCCGATCGCATACGCGCCGTCCTCGTCGAGCTCCGCGGGATGGAGGCCGCGAACGTCGTACGCCTTGAAGACCTTTGGATCGAGCACGGCGCGATGCTATGGGAACCATCTCTCCGAGTGCGGTTAGAGGTCGGTTCTCCGGGCGCCAGCGCTACGGAATCGAAGAACCGTGCCGGCTCGCGTTCGGCCCTGCCAAGACGTCGGCACCTGGTAGTCGCGCCGGGCCTGGCGACGACCCCCGCAACTACAATCGAGACGTGGAACGCAAGCTCGCGACCGTCCTCTTCGTCGATCTCGTCGGCTCGACCGAATTCGTCTCCTCGCGCGACCCGGAGGTCGTCCGGCGGCGCGTCGACTCGTTCTTCGAGCACGTATCGACCTGCATCACCCGGCACGGCGGGATCGTGGAGAAGTTCGCCGGCGACGCCGTGATGGCCGCGTTCGGCGTGCCGCAGGCGCACGAGGACGATGCCGAGCGCGCCGTCCGCGCCGCCGAGGCGATCATGGACTCCGTGCACGGGCTCGGGCTCGAGGCGCGGATCGGGATCGAGTCGGGCGAGGTCGTCGCGGACGAGTCGGAGTCGACATTCGCGACCGGCGAGGCGGTCAACGTCGCGGCTCGGCTCCAGCAGCTCGCCCAGCCAGGCGAGATCTTGATCGGGCCGTTCGCCTACCGGCTGACGCTCTCACGCGTCGCAACCGAGGGTTGCGGCATCCTCGACCTGAAGGGATTCGAAGAGCCGCAGCCGGTCTGGCGGCTGCTCCGCGTGCTCGACTCGGCCGACCGGCCGGCGAGCGTCTCCGCGCCGTTCGTCGGGCGCGAGTTCGAGCTCGAGCTGCTCCACACGACCTTCGCCCGCACCGTGCGCGACCGTCGCGCCCACCTCTTCACGATCTACGGCGAGCCCGGGGTCGGGAAGAGCCGGCTCGTGCGCGAGTTCGCCTCCGGCGTCGAAGGCGCGACAATCATCGCCGGTCGCTCGCTGCCCTATGGCGAGGGGATCACCTACTGGCCGATCGCCGAGATGGTCAAGGTCGCGGCCGGGATCACGGACGACGATCCCGTTCAGGAGGCGGTCGCGAAGCTCCAAGCGGCCTGCGGCGACGACGCCGTGGCCGATCTGCTCGCGCTCGCAGTCGGCGTGCTCGAGGGGATCGAGGCCGAGCGCAGCCAGCAGGAGATCGCCTGGGCGGCCCGCGAGTGGGCTGCCGAGCTCGCGTCGGCGCAGCCGCTGATCCTCGTCTTCGAGGATGTCCACTGGGCCGAGGATTCGCTGCTCGAGCTCGTCGAGCATCTCGCCGAGCGGGTGAGGGACGCACCGCTCCTGATCGTCTGCCTCGCGCGGCCGGAGCTGCTCGACCTCCGTCCCGGTTGGGGCGGCGGGCGCGTTCGCGCCACTGCGATCGAGCTCGAGCCGCTGCCGCCGCTCGAGAGCGAGGCGCTCGTGGATGCGCTCCTCGCGGAGCGCGAGCTCTCCGCCGGCGACCGTCGCTCCCTGCTCGAGAAGACCGAGGGCAACCCGCTCTTCGTCGAGGAGACGATCAGGATGCTGCTCGAGGGCGGCACCTCCGCGAAGCGGATCCCGGACACGCTCCAGGCGATGATCGCAGCAAGGATCGACCGGCTGCCGCGCGCCGAGAAGACGCTGCTCCAGCGCGCCTCGGTGATCGGGCGGATCTTCTGGGAAGGCGCCCTCTCACGGCTTGCACCCGAGCTCGAGGAGCTCGAGCCGGTGCTCGACGATCTGCTGCAGCGCGACTTCCTGACCCGCGAGAGTCGCTCCACGATCTCCGGCGAGGCTGCCTACCGCTTCAAGCACGTCCTGATCCGGGACGTCGCCTACTCCGGGCTGACGAAGGGGGCGCGCGCCGACCTCCACCAGGCGGCGGCGCTGTGGATCGGAGAGCGGGCAGGGGAGGAGCTGCTCGAGATTCGCGCCTATCACCTCGACCAGGCGGCGACGCTGCTCGGCGAGCTCGACGGAACCGTGCCTCCCGAGCTCGCGACCGAGGCGGCGGCGACGCTCGAGGCTGCCGGACGGCGCGCGCTCGCCCGCGAGGCCAATCGCGCGGCCCGGCGCGTGCTTGTTCGCGCCGTCGAGCTGGAGCCGACGCTGCACCGCCGCTTCCTCGCAGCGCGTGCCGCCCGCCAGATCGCGGATCTGCCGGCGCAGGCGGCGGAGATGGAGCGGGTCTTCGCGGACGCGACCGAGGCCGGGGAGCGCCGGCTGCAGGGTCTCGCGCTTACCGCCCTCGCCGAGAACGCGCTGATGCGGGACGCCGATCTTCCCCGCGGGCGCGAATTGGTCGAGCAGGCGCTCGTGCTCCTCGAGGACGGGAAGCCCGAGGATCGCTACGAGGCACTCTCGATGCGGGCGCGGATCGGCTGGTGGCTGGGGGATCTCGACGACGACGAGCGCTGGAACGGCAAGGCCCTCGAGGTTGCGCGCGAGATCGGCCGCAAGGATCTCGAGGCGAACGCAGTCGACGAGCTCGCGAGCGCGGCGATCGCGAGGCTCGATCTCGACCGCGCCGGTCGGCTCGTAGCCGAGGCGCTCGAGCTCGCGGAGGAGAGCGGCAACATCACGGCGCTCGGCTGGGCGCTCGTCTCGCAGGCCCGGATCGACGCGTTGCGGGGTCGCGCCGACGAGGCTGCCGCCGAGCTCGATCGAGCGGAGGAGCTCTTCTCCCAGTCCGGCAATGCCTGGGCGCTAGCACGCGTGAGCAACCACTTCGGCTGGGTCGAGCGCCGCCGCGGCGATCTGGCCGCCGCCGACCGCCGCTTCCGCGACGCGATCCGGATCCTGCAACCGCTCGAGGACCGCGGCACCCTCTGCGAGAGCCAGCGTGGGCTCGCGCAGGTGCTCGTCGCGACCGGGAAGCTCGACGAGGCGGAGCGCTACGCGCTCGAGTCGCGCGAGACCGTCGGCCCCCACGACACTATCTCCCGCGCGACGACGCGGATGGCGCTCGGCCTCGTGTACGCGGCGCAGGGGAGGGACGAGGAGGCGGAGTCCCTGCTGCGCGAAGGCATCGAGGTGATCGAGGGCAAGGATCTCTGGCTGATCCGCCGCGAGCTGCTCGTCGCCCTCGCCGGCTTCCTCCGCGAGCGGGGCCGCGTCGAAGAGGCCGAGGAATACGAGGCCGAGCTAGCCGGCTATGAAGCCGCGCTGATTCCCGCCTAGGGTGGCTCAGGGCGAGCTGAGCGCTGCGCGGATCGCCTGCGACGAGGCCTCGTCGGGCGATTCCGAGATCACGGTCGCAGGGCGCTCGAACCGCCGGAGCGCCTCAGCGAGCGGCTCCGCGCGCAGCGTCCCTTCGCCATAGGGCAGGTGCTTCGTCTCGTTCCGGTTCGCGTAGGCGATATCCGAGAAGTGGATGTGGAAGGGCTCGCCCGCCTCGAGCGCCGCGTTCGCCGACTCCAGCACCGCGGCGAAGGCCTCGACGTCCGTGAAGGCGCCGTCGCTCGTCGCGTGCATGTGGGCGAAGTCGATCACGGGACGCACCCAGCTCACGCGGGAGGCGATGTCGAGGACGTCGTCGATCGAGCCGAGCTCGCTGACGCGGCCCATCACCTCGATCCCGAATGCGACGGCGCGATCCTTTGCCTCGAGCCGCGCGCGCAGCTCACCGAGCCACGCGACGACGTCGTCGAGCGTCGTCTGCCGATCTCGGCCGAGCCAGAACCCCGGATGGATCACGACCACTTCCGCGCCGCAGGCCGCCGCAAGGCCGGCGCTGCGATCGAGCGCGCCGAGCGCCATCTTGGCCTTCTTCGGGTCCGGATGGCCCGGGAATGCGAAGAGCGGCGCATGTACGGAAAGAGCGATGTCGTGCTCCCGCGCGAGCCCGCCGAGCTGCTCGGCCGCCGGATAATCGAGCCAGAAGCCGCTCTCGAAATCGAGCTCGCAAGCGCTGTAGCCGCGCTCGCGGAGGATCCGGAGCGCCTCCTCGGGCGAGTCCCGGGAGGGCCAGCGCGCCTGCCCGAAGCGGATCGCTCCCACGGAGACTGACGCTACCGGACATGTCTGAGGGACAGACCCTTTGAACCGCCCCGGTGGAGGCGGCTCCGTCCGACGCAGGTCCTACCCTTTTCGACATGACCGACCGCCCCTCACGCATCGACCTGCTCGAGCTGGATATCGACCTCCGGCTCGCCGATCTCTGGCGCGAGGCGTCCGAGGTGGGCGAGTGGAACCTCGAGGTGATGGCCGCGTTCATCCGGGCCGCCTATGGCAAGGGCTATTGCGACGCGCTGACCGAGGACGACCCCGGCTCGCTCTGCCACGATCACGGCTATCGGATCCCCGCCCGCCGCGAACCGGCGCCCCGCACGGTCTAGCGACGTTACGATCAGCCCGTGGCACGCAAGCGGAGTCCCGCGCGACTCGTGATCGCGCTGTCGGTCGCGGCGGCGCTCGCGGTCTTCCTCCTCTACGCCTCGGTTGCCGGTGGCGGCACCCCCTCGCTTGCGCCGAGCGAGCTCGACGGCAGAACCGGGAAGGTCGCGCTCGCCGGCAAGGTCGTTGGCCGGATCACCGGCGACGCCCACGCAGACGGACTGAGATTCGTCCTCCGCGACGTCGAGGGAACCGCGACTGTGCCGGTCGTCTACAAGGGCTCGGTTCCGGATCTCTTCCGCGTCGGCCGCGACATCCACGTCGAGGGGAGTCTCCGCAACGGGACGTTCGTCGCCCTTCCGGACACGCTCGTGACGAAGTGCCCCTCCAAGTACGCCCCCGAGAAGAACGCGTCCTAGATGCCTGAGCTCGGCCGTGCCGCGCTCGTCGCCACGCTCGGACTCGTGCTCTACGCGCTCGTCGCCGGCGCCTACGCGGCCCGGACACGACGACGCCGGCTCGCGCTTTCCGCCCAGAACGCCCTCCTCGCCGCCTTCGGGACGACGCTCGTCGCCTCGACCGTCCTCGTCGCCGCCCTCGCCCGGCACGATTTCTCGTTCGTCTACGTGGCCGACCATACGAGCCGCGAGCTGCCGACCGGCTACACGATCTCCGCGTTCTGGGGCGGGCAGGAGGGATCGCTCCTGCTCTGGCTGCTGCTGCTCACGGGCTACGCGGCTGCAGCCGTCCTGCTGAACCGGCGGAGCGCCCGCGACCTCGTCGTTTGGGTCGTGCCCGTCCTCGGCGCTGTCGCCCTCTTCTTCGCGTTCCTCGTCGTCGTCGTGGCTACGCCGTTTGCAACGCAGGCGGCCCCGGCCGACGGCGCCGGCCTCAACCCGAGCCTTCAGAACCCGTACATGATGGCGCACCCGCCGCTCCTCTATCTCGGCTTCGTCGGGCTGACGGTGCCGTTCGCCTTCGCGATGGGCGCCCTGCTCGCGCGCCGCGCGGACGAGCGTTGGATCGTCGCCACGCGCCGCTGGACGCTCGTCGCCTGGACGGCGCTCGGGATCGGGCAGCTCCTCGGGGCGCACTGGGCCTACGAGGAGGTCGGCTGGGGCGGCTACTACGCCTGGGATCCGGTCGAGAACGCTGCTCTGATGCCGTGGCTCGCCGCCACCGCGTTCCTCCACTCGGTGATGATCCAGGAGAAGCGCGGGATGCTGAAGGTCTGGAACGTGCTGCTCGTGATCTTCGCCTTCAGCCTCTCGCTCTTCGGCACCTTCCTGACGCGGTCGGGAATCGTCAGCTCGATCCACTCCTTCACCCAGAGCTCGATCGGGCCGTGGTTCCTCGGCTTCATCTGCCTCGTCGTGCTCGGGTCGCTGGCGCTCGTCCTGGCGCGGCTGCCGCTCTTGCGCGCTCGCACGAAGCTCGAGTCGCTCGTCTCGCGCGAGGCGACCTTCCTCTACAACAACCTCCTGCTTGTCGCGCTGACGCTGACGATCCTCTGGGGCGTCGTCTATCCGATCCTCTCCGAGGCGGTGCGTGGCGAGTCGGTGACCGTCGGCAGGCCCTACTACGACTTCTTCCTGCGGGTCTTCGGGCTGCCGCTGCTCCTGTTGATGGGGATCGGGCCGCTCGTCGCCTGGCGACGAGCGTCGGTGCGAAGCCTCCTGCTCACTTTCACCTGGCCGCTCGGAGTCGCGCTCGGGACCGGCATCGTCTTGCTCGCTCTCGGCGCCGGCTCGTCGATCCCGGGCCTCGTCGCGTACAGCTTCTCGGCGTTCGTGCTCGGCACGATCGCGCTCGAGTTCGTCCGAGGCACGCGCGCCCGCCGCGCGCTCGCCGGCGGCTCGTGGCCGCGCGCGTTCTCCGACCTCGTCGCGCGCAACCGGCGGCGCTATGGCGGCTACGTCGTCCACGCCGCGATCGTCCTGCTCGCAATCGGGATCGCGGGCTCGAGCGCCTACGACACGGTCGACGAGGCAAAGCTCGCGCAGGGCCAGACGATCGCCGCCGGCGACTACCGGCTGACGTACCGCGCGCTCGAGGAGCGGGCCGGGGCGAACGCGACTGAGCTCCGCGCCGTGCTGGACGTCAGCCGGAACGGCAAGGATCTCGGCACGGTCGAGGCAGGGAAGAACGGCTACACAGCTGAGCGGCAGGTCTCCACCGAGGTCGGGATCCGCAGCGATCTTGTCACCGGCGAGGATCTCTTCGTGATCGCGGAGCTGAACCCGGACGGCACCGCCTACTTCCGCGTCTTCGTGAAGCCGCTCGTCAACCTGATCTGGCTCGCCGGGCTCGTCTTCCTGCTCGGCTCGCTGATCGCCCTGTGGCCGGATGCGCGCGAGCAACGGCGGCTCGCGACCAGGTACGCCGCCGCGGGGATCCCGGCCAGACGGTGACCCTCGCTCTCGTCTTGGGCGCGCTGCTCGCGATCGGCTGCGTGATCCTCGTCGCGCTGCCGTATCTGCGCGATCCGGCGCCGGCGAACGATCGGCTCGACAGTCTCGGAGAGCTCGAGCAGCGTCAGCTCGAGCTCTCGGAGGTGCGCGACCGTGCGCTCGGCGCGCTCAAGGAGCTCGAGTTCGACCATCGCACCGGCAAGGTCTCGGAGGACGACTACCGGATCCTCGTCGGTCCGTTGCGTCGCGAGGCTGCGGGAGCGGTGCGCGCGCTCGAGCCGAGGTCGGGCGAGACCGTCGAGTCGCCGTGACGACGTGCGGCGACCCGTATAGGCTTGCCTCCATGGAACCCATCGATCCCACGCCGCCCCAGACGCCGCCTGAGTTCCCGGATCCGGTCCCGCCGCCGGGCGAGCTCGATCCCACTCCAGGCCCAGACCTGCCCGATCCATACCCGCCGCCGGGCGAGCTCGACCCGCCGCAGCCGACCCCGGTTCCCGGCTCCGACCCCGCCCAGATCTAGGGCTGCATCCGCCCGCGGCCGCCGGCTCGGGCGTCAGCCTGGCCGATCCTGCCAAAAACGAGGCTAGACTCTCGTTGGCCCGTTCCGGGAGGGACGGCCGCCTCCCCGACGAAACTCTCCTCGGTTGACGAGAACACTCCTCATCGGCTTCGCCTTGGCGTGCACGCTGCTGCTTTCGACGTCGGCGGCCGGCGAGCCCGGCCTCGGGGAGCGGAAGCAGGCCGTGGAGTCGAAGATCGACCGGCTGCAGGGCGAGATCGACGCGGCTCGCGAGCGCGAGGGGGTACTCAGCTCTCAGATCGAGGTCGTGACCGGGGAGATCCGCGCCCTTCAGGGCGACGTCGACGCAGCGTCCGCCAAGCTGAACGGGCTCGAAAGCGTGCTCGCGCTGCACCGGCGCAAGCTCGACCACCTGAACGAGCTCTTCCGGCTCCAGACGCGCCGACTCGTCTTCCTCCAGCGCCAGCACATCGCGGCGACCGAGCGGCTGAACCGGCGGGTCGTCGAGATCTACACCTCGGAGCGAACGGAGCCGCTGGCCGTCGTGCTCGAAGCTGCGAGCTTCGGAGACATGCTCGATCAGCTCGAGTTCCTGAACGACATCGGCAGCCAGGACGAGAAGATAGCGACCGAGGTGGAGGCGGCGAAGATCGAGGTTCGGGAGACGCGGAACTCGACGCGGGTCACCCGCAACCAGGTCGCGGAGACGACGCGTCTCGTCGCGGTGCGAACCGCCGAGCAGCGCAGGACGCTCGACCAGCTCGCGTGGAGCCAGCGCCAGCTTGCGACGGCTCGGCAGGAGAAGAGCGAGGCACTCTCCTCGACGCGCGGCCAACGCGAGGAGTTCCTGCACGAGGTCGAGGGCCTGCTCGCGCAGAGCGCAGAACTGTCGGCGAGGATCAGAGCCGCGCAGGCGGCGGCCGCCTCGGCCGCCTCGGCGTCCTCGCCCTCGTCTTCGCCGTCGTCGCCGCTGCGGACGCAGGCGGCCTCGTCCTCCGGCTACATCTGGCCCGCCCACGGGGTGCTCACGAGCTCGTTCGGCTGGCGCTGGGGGCGGATGCACGAAGGGATCGAC
>JBPCJB010000016.1:0-3726 GCA_051005735.1 Gaiellaceae bacterium
GATCCGCGCCTATGCGTCGATGCTGATGCCGGACACGACCGGGGAGACCGCCGAGCGCGTCCACGCGCTCCGCGAGCAGGGCTTCACGGCGGTCAAGCTCGGCTGGGGTCCACTCGGAAAGGACGCCGGCCACGACGTCAAGCTCGCCGCGGCCGCGAAAGAGGCCGCGGGCGAGGACGTCGAGATCCTGATCGACGCCGGCCTCGGCTACGTGGCCGACGCGGACACCGCGATCCGCGTCGCCCGCGACCTCGAGGAGCTTGGGATCTACTGGCTCGAGGAGCCGTTCGAGCCGGACGAGTACGAGGCCTATGCGAAGCTCGCCGACGCGGTCGAGATCACGATCGCAGCCGGCGAGCAGGACGCGACCCGCTGGGGCTTCCGCGAGCTGATCGAGCGCGGCCACGTCGATCTTGTCCAGCCCGACGTGACCCGCTGCGGCGGGATCACCGAGACTCTCCGCATCGCCGAGCTCGCCCGCGAGCACGGAGTCAAGACGGTGCCGCACGCGTGGAAGAGCGGGATCATCAAGGCCGCCTCGCTGCATGTGAACGCCGTCCTGCCCGACGCCCTCTTCCAGGAGTACTGCGTGGCAACCACAGAGATCAACACCAGGCTGACGAAACAGCGGCTCCCGATCGAGAAGGACGGCTGTGTCGCGATCCCGACGGGCCCCGGCCTCGGGGTCGAGCTCGACCCAGACGTCTTCGACGTGCTGCGGGTCTTGGTATGAGCGCGCTCTCCTCCGACTCGACCGGCCTGGCCGCCCGCGCGACCGCGGTTATCCCGGGTGGCGTGAACAGCGGCCAGCGCCGCGTCCCCGGCCTCGAGGAGCTCGTCGTGACCACGACGAGCGGCTCGACCTTCACCGACTCGGAGGGCCGGACCTACACCGACTACCACGCCGCCTTCGGCCCGCCCCTCCTCGGTCATAACGACCCGGACGTCGACGGTGCCGTCGCGAACGCGTCGAGCCTGATGGGCGTCGGCGTCACGCGGGTGGAGATCGAGCTTGCGGAGCGGCTCGTGGACGCCGTCCCCTCGCTCGAGAAGGTGCTCCTGACCGCGACGGGCAGCGAGGCCACGTTCCACGCGCTCCGGCTCGCGCGCACGGTCACCGGCCGGCGGCACGTACTCAAGTTCCAGGGCTGCTACCACGGCTGGCACGACGCCGTCGCGCTCAATGTGATCTCGCCCGCCGACCGCGTCGGCGGGAAGGACCCGCTCTCGCAGGGGATCCTCCCGGACGTCCTGGACGCCACGATCGTCTGCCGCTTCAACGACGCCGACGAGGTCGAGCGGGCGCTGAGCGAGCACGACGTCGCCGCGATCATCCTCGAGCCGATCCCGCACAACATCGGCTGCGTCCTCCCGAAGCCGGGCTTTCTGGAGCGGCTGCGCGAGCTGGCCTCCAAGCACGGGACGATCCTGATCTTCGACGAGGTGATCACCGGCTTCCGCCACGGCCTCGGCGGCTATCAGGCGATCGCCGGGGTCACGCCCGACCTGACCACGCTCGGGAAGGCGATGGCGAACGGCTGGCCCGTCTCCGCGCTCGGCGGCAAGGCCGAGCTGATGGAGCTCTTCTCGACGACGGCCGGACAGCCCGCGTTCTTCGCCGGCACGTTCAACGGGCATCCCGCGACCACCGGCGCGGCGCTCGCGACGATCGACAAGCTGCAGCGCGAGCCCGTGCACGAGCACGTCTTCGCCCTCGGCGAGCGCGCCCGCACCGGCCTTGCCGCGCTCTACGAGCGCCTCGGAGTCCCCGTCGTCGTGGCCGGCTTCGGCTCCGTCTTCGTCACCTACTTCCTCGAAGGCCCGGTCGAGAGCTACGACGACCTGCTCCGGAACGACGTCGAGGCCTTCGTGGGCTACCGCCGCGAGCTGATGGAGGAGGGGATCTTCGAGCTCCCGCTCAACCTGAAACGGAGCCACTTCTCCTACGCGCACACCGACGAGGACGTCGACCGGCTGCTCGAGGGCACGGAGGCCGCGGTCGCCCGCTACCTGAACAGCCGCTCGTGAGCGCGACCGGCGTCGTCGACTCCCCCGTCTCCTGCACGATCGACCTCGCTGCCCCGGGGCGCCAGGTGGGGAGGCTCCAGCTCCCGAAGATCACGAACACCGGCGGCTGGGCCCAGAGCTTCGTCCCGATCGCGTGCTTCGCGAACGGCGAGGGTCCGACCGTCCTCGTCTCCGGCGGCAACCACGGGGACGAGTACGAGGGCCAGGTCGCGGCGTTGCGGCTGATCCAGGAGCTCGAGCTCGAGCAGGTCACCGGGAGGATCATCGTGATCCCGGTGATCTCGACCGAGGCATCGAAGGCGTGCACGCGGATGTGGCCCTCGGGCGTGAACTTCAACCGCTCCTTCCCAGGCCGGCCGGACGGGCCGCCGAACGAGCAGCTCGCCGACTATCTGACCCGCGTCCTCTTCCCGCTCACCGACACCGTGGTCGATATGCACTCGGGTGGCCGAACCGCGTGGTTCATCCCCTGCTCGCACATGCACGTCGTCGAGGATCCCGAGCAGCGCCGCTTGATGCTCGACGGAATGCGGGCGTGGAACTCGGACTGGCACTTCCTCTACATCGACGTGAACGGAACCGGGCTGCTCCCGGTCGAGGCCGAGGAGCAGGGGAAGATCGTGATCACGACCGAGCTCGGCGGCGGCGGCCGGGTTCCGGCGCCTGTGCACGATCTCGCCTGGAGCGGGCTCACGAACGTGCTACGCCAGCAGGGAGCGCTCGCGGGCGAGGCGCAGACGCGCGCGTCGCTCGGCCTTCCAGAGGCAGTGATTCTCGACGGGCGCGATCCCGCGAACTACGTGATCTGCGAGGAGGACGGGATCTACGAGGGCCTGCTCGAGCCCGGCGAGGCCGTGTCCGAGGGCGACCCGGTCGCGCGCCTCTGGTTCCCCGACACTCCGGACCGCGAGCCCACCTTGCTTCGGGCGCCGCGCGACGGCGCGCTCGCATGCACCCGCGCGATCCCGGCGACCCAGGCGGGCGACGGAGCGTTCACGCTCGGCCAGCCGATCCGCCCGGAAGAGCTCGCCTGACGCCCTCTCGCGGGCGACAGCCGAGGGTGAAGAAGAGAGGTTCGGCGCCGAGCTAGATGACCGGCCATCACCTCACGATGATGGGATCTTCGCTGCGACCTCCCAGATGTGTCCGTCGGGATCGGCAAAAGCGGCCGTGCGCATCCCCCATTCGCGATCCATAGGCCCGTTCAGCAGCCCCACACCGCGCGTCGTGAGCAGTTCACAGACCGCGTCTGTGTCCTCGACCCCAATCGTCAACTGAAATCGCGCAGGCGCTCGATCGCCACCGACGGGCGCGGGTGCGATCAGTTCGTGCGCGGCCGCCACACGGAGCAGGTTGACGATGATGTTCTCGAATTTGAACGCGACCGCGTTCTCGTCCTCGTAGACCGCTTGCGCGTCGAAGACCTGAGTCCGATCATCGAGCAACTGCTGCTAGAGGCGGAACACGCTTCGAGCTAGGGGCCGTCGCGTGGGCCAGTGATGCTTCTATGTCTGTCAAGTCGCGATTGGCGCTCCGTGTTCGAGGAGGCGGTAGAGGTTGCGGGCGAGGTAGCGTTTGAGGGCGGTTTGCTTCGCGTCGGGTCTTGCCTTCTTGCACGCGTCGTTCGATGTAGGCGATCGTGGCGGGGTGTGAGCGCTTGCGCGTGACGAGGATCATGTGCAGTGCGCGGTTGAGTTT
>JBPCJB010000017.1:0-8363 GCA_051005735.1 Gaiellaceae bacterium
ACCTGACGATCCAGATCCTGCACAACGACATGACCGTGAACGTCCCCACCGAGAGCGCCGAGAAGGTCGGCCTGCGCGGGGTGATCGAGGAGGATCTCGTCACGACCGTGGTCAAGGCTCTCACGGCAGGCGAGTCCGAGATGCCGAAGAACTGGAACCGTCGCTTCAAGCACAACCGCGACAAGATGAAGACCGGCGACATCTTCGAGCTCGCAGAGGTCGTCAAGAACCTCTCGCTCCGCGACCACGAGAAAGGACTCTCTACCGGCGAGAAGCAGATGTTCGTGAAGGCGAAGAAGATCCTCGCCTCCGAGCTGATGTACGCCAAGGGCGTCGATGAGGACGAGGCCGCCGAGCGGCTCGACGGGGTGCTCGCGGGTGTCGGCGAGAAGCCGGCTCCGAAGAAGAAGTCGAAGGCGAAGACCGCAGCCGCCACGGCGGCATAGCGGCGCCTTCCAGAGGATGTGAGCGTCTGGGCCCTCCTCGTCGCGGCGGGGACGGGCGAGCGGCTCGGTGAGGAGCGGCCCAAGGCGTTCGTCCGGCTCGGCGAGCTACCGCTCCTGGCCGAGCCGTTGCGTCGCCTCGAGGAATCGAGTTGGATCGACGCGATCGTGATCGCGGCGCCTCCTGGATGGGAGGAGCCGGCGATCCTGCTCGCCGAGGAGCTCTCGGCGGCGAAAGTCGTCGCGAGCGTCACCGGTGGCCGGACGCGCGCCGAATCGGTTCGCGCTGCGCTGGCGGAGGTGACGGACGATGCGCTCGTCGTGCTCGTCCACGACGCCGCTCGGCCCTTCGTCGACGATGTCGTGATCGAACGAGTGCTCGCGCCCCTCTCGGAGGGCTGGGACGGAGTCGTGCCGGGCGTGCCGCTCGCCGACACCGTCAAGCGCGTCGAGGCAGACGTCGTCGTGGAGACCGTCGATCGCACCGGCCTCGTCGCGATCCAGACCCCGCAGGCGTTCCCTGCGCAGACACTGCGCTCGGCGTATGAGGGCGACCTCGCCGGGGTCACCGACTGCGCGTCGCTGGTCGAGGCCCGAGGTGGGCGTGTCCGCGTGGTCCGGGGTAACGCGCGCCTCGCGAAGGTGACGACCCCGGAGGATCTGGAGCGTGTTTCGGCGTGGCTGTGAAGGCTGTGTTCTTCGACGTCGGCGAGACGCTCATCGACGAGACCCGTGCCTGGGGCGCAGCGGCTGACGCCGCCGGCGTCCCACGGCTGACGTTCTTCGGCGTGCTCGGCGCGCTCGCGGGGAGGGGCGCGCCTCACGGCCGCGTCTACGAGATCCTCGGCGTCCAGAACGGCGCGAGTCCGAGCCACATGCCGGAGGACTTCTATCCGGACGCGATTCCGTGCCTCGTAGAGCTCCGCTGCCGAGGCTATCGCCTCGGGCTCGCCGGCAATCAACCCGAATCGTGCGAGGTCTTCCTTGCAGCCGCCGGGTTGGATGTCGACTGGATCGGCTCGTCTGCGACCTGGGGTGTCGAGAAACCGTCTGCAGCGTTCTTCGAGCGCGTCGTGCGGGAGGCCGGGTGCGCCGCCGAGGAGATCGCGTACGTCGGCGATCGGGTCGACAACGACGTCGTCCCGGCCGCGGAAGCCGGTCTCGTCTCAGTCTTCTTGCGGCGCGGGCCGTGGGGCTTCCTCCAGGCCGACTGGCCAGATGCAAGCCGCGCGCACATCCGGCTCGACTCGCTCGCCGACCTTCCGGAGGCTCTCGCCGATGCCTGAGCTTCGGATCGGCATCGGCGTCGACGCGCACGCGTTTGCGGATGGTGTTCCGCTCGTGCTCGGGGGCGTCGAAATCGATCATTCGGCCGGGCTCGCCGGCCACTCCGACGGGGATGTGATCGCCCACGCGCTCACCGATGCGCTGCTCGGCGCTGCGGGCCTCGCCGACATCGGCGCGCTCTTTCCCTCCTCAGATGAGCGCTGGCGCGGCGCGGACTCGCTCGAGCTCCTTCGTGACGCATACGCGCAGGTGCGCGTCGCCGGGTACGCGCTCGTCAACGCCGATTGCGTCGTGATCGGCCAGGCGCCGGCGGTCGCACCGCATCGCGAGGCGATGCGACTTCAGCTGGCGGCGGCGCTCGGCGTCGAAGCCGACCTCGTCAACGTGCGCGCGACGACGACCGACCGGCTCGGCTTCACCGGCCGGGGCGAAGGGCTGGCCGCCGAGGCGGTTGCCCTTCTGGAGCGGAAGTGAAGCTCGTCCGTTACGCCGATCGGTCCGATCTACTGGCGATCCGCTACGAGACTTTCACCCGCCTCACCTTCCCGGAGTACATGTCCCACAACGAGCCCGGCAGTCTCTACTGGGGACGGCTCTATGAGGAGTTTCCCGACTTCCAGGTCGCGCTCCTCGACGGCGACGAGCTCGTTGCCGAGGCGCATGCGGTGCCTCTGCCCTGGGACGGCACCCTCGACGATCTGCCGGCGGGCTGGGACGAAGGGTTCGTGCGGGGGATGACCTCCGAGCGCGAGCCCACTTGCCTGCAAGCGCTCGCGATCAGCGTGGCGCCGTCTCGCCAAGGCCAGCAGCTCTCCTCACGGATGGTCGGAGCCTTCCGCGACACTGCTCGGGCGGCCGGGCTCGGCGCTGTACTCGCCCCCGTGCGACCGACGCTGAAACAGCGCTATCCGCTGACCCCGATCGGGGAGTACGTCGGCTGGCGCCGGGGGGACGGCGCCCACTTCGACCCGTGGATCCGCCTCCACGAGCGCGTCGGCGGCGAGATCATCGCGCCAGCTCCCGCGTCGATGGTCATACGTGCTCCGGTCGCCGATTGGGAGGGGTGGACGGGAATGCGGTTCCCGGCCGACGGCGACTATGTCTTCCCGGAAGCGCTCGCGCCGCTCGTCGTCGAAGCTGGGATCGGTACCCACGTCGAGCCGAACGTTTGGATCCGGCATTCGGTGTAGGTAAATCGCACGTACGTGCCCCCAAGGCACCCCAGGTGCCCTACAAGAACGCTAGCGGCCGAACTGTCACGTGTGTGTGTGTCGACTTCGTGCCGAATCGTCGGCAACGGAGGGTGAGTGGCGCCGACGGCGCAGACAGCTCAGGCGGGTAGCGTGAAGCTGACCCGGGCGCCGCCGCCGGGGCGATTCTCGGCCCAGATCCGACCGCCGTGGGCCTCGACGAGCCCGCGGGCGATTGCGAGCCCAAGCCCGGCGCCGCGCGCCGAGCGTGCGGGATCGCCGCGCCAGAAGCGCTCGAACATCCGGCGCAACGACTCGGCCGTCAGCCCCTCGCCGGTGTCCTCCACGATGACCCGGACTCCGTCTGCCTCGGATTCGACGAAGACCGCGACCGAGCCGTCGGACGGCGTGTGCCGGAGCGCGTTCGCCAGGAGGTTGAGAAGAACCCGCTCGACCTTCTCCGGCGCGCAACGGGCCGTGACCGAATCGTCGACGCGTGCCTCCAGGCTTACGTGCCGCGCACGCGCCTCGGCTTCGAGTCCGCGCAAGCAGCCGTTGACGAGCCCGGCTAGCCGGGCCTCGCGCAGCTCCAGCGTCAGCGCGCCGCTGTCGATCCGAACGAGCTCGAAGAGATCCTCCACGAGCGTCGTCAGCGCGCGAACCTGATCGCGGAGAGCGGGTAGGTAGTCGTCGGGCTCGGCGAGACCGTCCTCGATCGCCTCGAGCATGGCCTGCATGTTCGCGAGCGGCGTGCGCAGGTCGTGGCTCGCCCAGGCGACGAGCTCGCGACGAGCATCGAAGAGTTGCTCGATGTTGCCGGCCATCTCGTTGAACGAGGTCGCGAGCAGGCGCAGCTCCGTCGGCCCGTGCTCCGGCGCGCGTGCCGTGAGGTCGCCGCGCGCAAGCTCCGCGGAGGTATCGACGAGGCCCATCAGGCCTCCAGCGATCGAGCGGCCGACGACGAGCGCGGCGCCGAGCGCCGCGGTGGCGGAGCCCGCCGCGACCGCGAGGATCGTCAGGTCGTGGCCGGACCGGAACATGAAGATGCCCGAGACGACGACGGCGCCGAGCGGCAGCAGCACCGCGAGCAGCGCCAGCCCCGCAAGCTGAAACCGAACCGTGGGCAGCCGTCGCAGTCTGAGCGCGGCGACAAGCCCGACCCCGAGTGTGCCGAGCGCTACGGCGATCGCAAAGCCGATCACGGGGCGAACCGGTAGCCGACGCCCCAGACGGTTTGGAGAAAGCGCGGGTGGGAGGGGCGATCCTCGATCTTCTCGCGCAGGCGTCGAACGTGGACGGTGACGGTCCCGGTGTCGAGCGCGGCCTCGTAGCCCCAGACGCGGCTCATCAGTTGGTCGCGCGAGAAGACCTTGCGCGGGTTGCTCGCGAGGAACCAGAGCAGGTCGAACTCCTTCGCAGTCAGCTTCAGCTCCTCGCCCTTCTTGCGCACCTCGCGTGTCCCAGCGTCGAGCTCGAGGCCCTCGAAGGCGAGCCGCTCGTCGATCTCGACCGGCGGCGCCGCGCGCCGGAGGACGGTTCGCACCCGCGCCGCGAGCTCGCGCGGCGAAAAGGGCTTCGTCACGTAGTCGTCGGCGCCGAGCTCGAGCCCGACGATCCGGTCTGCCTCCTCGCCACGCGCGGTGAGCAGGATCACCGGGAGCTCGGAGCGCGAGCGGATCCAGCGGCAGAGCTCGAGCCCGTCGGTTCCGGGCAGCATCACGTCGAGCACGATCAGGTCGGGTTTCTGGCTCTCGAGCATGATCCGCGCCCGCTCGCCGTCGCTGGCCTCGAGCGTCGTGTAACCCTCGCGCTGGAGATAGCGGACGACGACCTCGCGGACGATCGGCTCGTCATCCACCACGAGAACAGTCGTCATGCGCTCATTGTGACCTCCAGCTTCTTACGAGCGCCTAAACGACAGCGTCAGGCGGGAAGCCGGACGAGCCCTGCCTCCTCCTCGACGAGCCCGTCACGCGAGAGAGCCGCGACGGCCTCGGAGTCGAGCTCCGTGAGCGGTCTGGGCGCGTCAGCGACGAGTCGGAGAGTGACGGCACGGCGCTGACGGAACGAGCCCTCGAACCGCGACTGCTTCCGCAAGGGCTCGTAGCGTCGGCCGCGCGAGGGGCAGGCGGCCGCGAGCGGGCACACCGCGCAGCGCGGAACACGCGCCAGGCAGATCGTCGCGCCGAGGTCGAAGAGCGCCTGTAGCGAGTCCGAGTCGAACGTGTGACCTGTGCGTTCCTGGATGCGGGCGACGTTCGTGTCGACGGGAAGAAGGGGCTCGCCGAAAGCCTGGTTGCGGATCGCGGCGGCGGTGTACGGACCGACTCCGGGCAGCTCGGTCAGATCGTCGGGCCAGCCGCTCGTGGCGATCGCCTGCGCAGCCCGGTGCAGCGCGAGCGCCCTCCGGTTGTAGCCGAGGCCCTGCCAGGCCAGGATCACCTCGCCCGATGTGGCCGCCGCGAGCGCCGCGGGCGTCGGCCAGCGCTCGAGCCAGGCACTCCAGCGTGGAACCACGCGCTCGACCTGCGTCTGCTGCAGCATCACCTCCGAGACCAGGAGCGCGTACGGGTCTCGGGTGCGGCGCCAGGGAAGATCGCGTCCGTTGCGGTCGAACCACTCCCGCAGCAGCTCGTCCACGACGTCGAGCCTAGCTCAGACCTCGCCTTCGAAGCTGTCGCGCAAGTAGGCATCCCGCGCAGCTGCTCCGCGCGTCGAGCGGAGGAATCGGCTCCAGGCCTGCTGCTCGTGCCAGACGGCGCCCAGCTCCCAAACGCAGAAGGTAGGGCGGTGGGTTCCCTCGAGCGGCCAGGGCCCGAAAGCGACCTCCCCCTCGCCGTTCTTCGCCCACACTGTCTCCCAAAGCTCGTTGTCGTTGCGCCAGGTCGAGACGAGGAGGAAGTAGAAACTGTTCCCGCAGCGATGCAGGATCACGAAGCCGAGGTCGCCGGCAAGCTCGAGCGATCCGGACTCGAGACCCGCCTCCAGGCTTCCGCGCGCCAGCACCTGGAGCTCGGACGCCACCGGCCCGTCGGCTGGGGCGATGTCGTACCACTTCAGCGCCGTCTCGCCGAGCGTGATCGCCGGCGCGGGTCGGATCAGCTTCGCGACGTGCCTGTAGTCGGCACGCACTGTGCTCATGCGGCTCCGCCGGGGGGCGTGAAGTCCATCACCCAGTTCGTCTCCCAGGTCTCGCCGCCGTCGTCGGAGAAGGCCTGCTCCCAGCGCGGCGTCGGGGTCGTTATGCCGGACCAGGTGAAGCGGACCCGGATCGGCCTGCCGTCGAACGTGTCGTCCCCCTCGAAGACTCCGCTGTCGTCCGAGAACGAGCCGAGCACCGGCGGGTCGAGCAGTCCCGGACGGCGGCTGTCGGCCCAGTAGATCGACCACTGCCTCGTCGTCGGGTCGAAGAAGCGGAACGACATGCCGACGAAGCCGCCATCGTGGGTTGTGCGGAACTCGTCCTCGTTTCCGTGACCGTCGAGGATCTGCCAGGCGCGAGCGGTGGCTTCGAACTCCTCCCACTCGGCCGAGCCGACGAGGCGCTCGCGCAGCCGCCGGTTGTGGACGTTCCATTCGCCGAGCCAGAAGTCGAAGTCTCTGACGCTGCTCATCGAAGCCTCCTTCTCGTAGACAAAAGGAAGCTAGAGCTCAAATAGGGCGGTTTCAGCCCTCTATCGCTGCTTGAATCTCCACATGGCCTCGCCCACCTCTCGCCTGCTCGAGCTGCTCGAGCTCCTGCAGGCGCGGCCGCTCACGACCGGTCGCGAGGTTGCCGATCTGCTCGGAATCGACGCGCGCACGGTGCGGCGCTACGTCGGCGTCCTCCAGGAGCTCGGGATTCCGGTCGAAGGGCAGCGGGGTGTCGGCGGCGGCTACAGGGTCCGGCCGGGCTACCGGTTGCCGCCGCTGATGCTGGGTGACGAGGAGGCGGTAGTAGTGGTGCTCGGGCTACTCGCCACCCGCGGATCCGGGGCTGACGGCCAGTCCGCCGCCGTCGACCGCGCGCTCGCGAAGATCAACCGGGTCCTGCCCTCGACGCTCCGCAGGCAGGTCGAGGCGCTCGAGGAGACGCTCGCCTTCACGGCCACGAGGGGCGGCGCACCGGCCGACTCCGCTGCGGTGCTCCTGCTCGCCGACGCGATTCGCCGGCGCCGCCGGCTCCGCACCTCCTACCGCTCGTTCTCCGGCGAGGAGTCCGAGCGCGAGCTCAGCCCGCACGGTCTCGTCGTCCACTCCGGGCGCTGGTACCTCGCCGCCTACGACCACCTTCGGAACGATCTGCGCACGTTCCGGGTCGACCGGATGTGGCGCGTCGAGCTCGCGTGCAACGGCGCCGCAGTCCCCCCGCCGGAAGGATTCGACGCCGTTGCACACTTGACCCGCTCACTCGCCGGAGTCCCGTGGAGATGGGCGGTCGAGGTCCTGCTCGACCTGCCGGTCGACGAGGCCGCGCGACGCATTCCCGCGACGCTGGCCGAGCTCGTCGACGATCCCGGGGGCACGCTCGTGCGGATGCGCGTCGACTCGCTCGATTGGGCGGCGACCGTCCTCGCCGGCCTCGGCTGCGACTTCGCGGTCCGCTGGCCCGACGAGCTGCGGGCGAGCGTGCGCGCTCTGTCGGAGCGGCTCGCCGCGCAGGTGTGAGGCTGGCCACTCACTGCAACAGGGCTCGCGCCCGCGAGCGGTTCGCCGAGCCCCACGGCGCGTCGTTCGCGAGCCGCGCGGCGATTGCGTTCGTGGTGGTTTCGCAGACCGGCCGGCAGCTCGAGCAACGCCGGGACCGCGTCTGCGCTCGACCCGGCGAGATAGCTCTCGTCGATCCCGTCGATCGGTGAGCTTCTGAGTGCGGCGGTAGATTGGCGAGGTGGCCACGCGCACGCGCTTCGCTCCCAGCCCCACCGGCCCGCTTCACCTCGGCGGCGCCCTCGTGGCCGCTGCGAACCGGCGGCGCGGCGACTGGTTCCTGCTCCGGATCGACGACACGGACGTCGAGCGGGAGGTCCCGGGCGCCCTCGAGCGGATCGTCGCGGACCTCGAATGGCTCGGGATCGAGTGGGACGAGGGGCCGGTCCGGCAGAGCGGGCGTGCGGAGCGGCACCGTGAGGCGGCGCGGACTGTGGGGGTCGAGGATGGCGAGGGGGCGCTCCGCTTCGGCCGGCTGACGCTGCTCCGGTCCGACGGCAGCCCGACCTATCACCTGGCGAGCGTCGTCGACGACGCCGACTTCGAGATCACGCACGTCGTCCGCGGCTCGGACCACCGGCCGAACAGCGAGCTACAGCAGGAGCTGGCGCGGGCGCTCGGCTTCGAGCCCCCCGCGTGCTTTCACCATGGACTCCTGCTCGGCGGGGATGGGAGGAAGCTCTCCAAACGCGGTGAGGCCTTCTCCTCGGTCGAGGATCTGCGCGACGCGGGGATCCCCGCGGGGGCTGCCCGTGCT
>JBPCJB010000018.1:0-3851 GCA_051005735.1 Gaiellaceae bacterium
GAGCGCCTCGTGCACGGACAGGTAGGCGTCGTGCAGCTTGACGTACTTGCCGACGAGCGCGATCGTGACCTCGCCCCGACGTTCGCCGATCCGGTCGATCAGCTCCTGCCACTCGCCGAGCACGGCGGGCGGCGTCACGAGCCCGAGCTGCTCGCAGACGAGCGCGTCCAGCCCTTCCTCCTGCAGAACGGCGGGAACGAGATAGACGTCCGCGACGTCCGGGCACGCGACGACCGAGCCGACGTCGACATCGGCGAAGAGGGCGATCTTGTCCTTGATCCCCTGGTCGAGCTCCTCGTGCGAGCGGCAGACGATCACGTCGGGATGGATTCCGATCCGGCGCAGCTCGTTGACCGAGTGCTGCGTCGGCTTCGTCTTCAGCTCGCCCGCCGCCTCGATGAACGGGACGAGCGTGCAATGGAGGTAGAGGACGTTCTCCGGCCCGACCTCGCGCCGGAACTGGCGGATCGCCTCGAGGAACGGGAGCGACTCGATGTCGCCGACGGTGCCGCCGATCTCGCTGATCACGACGTCGGCCGGCGAGGCCTTCGCGGCGCGCTTGATCCGGGCCTTGATCTCGTTCGTGATGTGCGGGATCACCTGCACGGTCGCGCCCAGGAACTCGCCCTTGCGCTCCTTCCGCAGCACCGCCTCCCAGATCGCGCCGGCGCTGTGGCTCGCGTTCCGCGACATGTTCTCGTCGACGAAGCGCTCGTAGTGGCCGATGTCGAGATCCGTCTCGGCGCCGTCCTCGGTGACGAACACCTCACCGTGTTGGAAGGGGCTCATCGTGCCCGGATCGACGTTCAGGTACGGGTCGAACTTCTGGGCCTGAACGCGCAACCCGCGCGCCTTCAGGAGACGGCCGAGCGACGCGGCGACGATCCCCTTGCCGAGCGCGGAGACGACGCCGCCGGTGACGAAGACGTACTTCGTCTGCTGCTCGGTCACGCCTGCCTGCCCAGCGCGTCGAGCTCGCGAAATGGCGAACGCCGCTCGATCAGCGTCCCGAGCGAGCGCCGTTCCCCGAGGAGGGTGAGGCCCGCGAGCGCCGCAACGGCGCTCCAACGCTGCCTCCGTGAAAACCGCTCCACGGAACCGAAACCTAGCACGGCGCCGAGCGCGTTCGATCCCGAGTCCCCGAGCATCGCCATCTCGCGAAGATCGTAAGACGCGAGCAGGACGGCGAGCGCTGTGGCCCTGCGAGAAGCGTCATTGAGCGCCAGCGAGCCGAGCGCGAACACCTTCAGCGCCCGGCCGGGCCGCGTGTCGAGCTGGTTGACGACGTTCGCGGAGAGCGCCACGAGCAGAGCGCCGGAGAGCGACCGCGTCCGCAGGAGCGCGTACGCGGGGATCCCAAGAAGCTTGAGGACGCCGGTCGTCCGGCCGGAGCTGAGGTGCGCGTGGAAGCCTCGCTCCTCCCCGCTCCAGAGGTCGTCGGCGAGCCCGAGCAGGGCGACCGGCGCCACCTGCGGCGCGGCGAGGCCGACGAGCCAACCGACGAGTGGCAGCCGCAGACCGCGATGGTTCGTCGCCTGCGGGCCGAAGGCGAGCAGGAGGTCGCGGAGCTGGCGGGCACGGTGGACGAAGCCGGATAGGTCGCGCAGGGTGGCGCGATGCTCCAGCTCCAGCTCCAGCTCGCGCAGCTCGAGCCCGGCGCGGAGCGCATCCACGGTCATCCTCGTCTCGACCCCGAAGCCGGCCGCGAGCGGGAAGCAGGCGGCGCGCGCCTTCGCCGAGAGGGCGCGCTGGCCCGACAGCGGCTCGCGAGGCGCACGGCCGGTCGCTACCTCGATCAGCCGGCGCGCCGTCGTTTTGGCCAGCCCGAAGCCGCCGCCCTGCCTGCGCGTGAACGCGGCGACTACGAGGTCGCCGCCATGCTCGACGAGCGGACGCAGGTCGCCTAGGAGGTCGGCGTCGCAGAGAAGCAGCCGTCCGGGCCCGACTTCTCGTTCGGCCAGCGTCAGCGCCTGCCCCTTGCCCCGGCGCGGCAGGCGGAGGACGCGCGCTCCGGCGCGCGTCGCGACGTCCGCGGTCGCGTCGCGCGAGCCGTCGTCGGCGACGATCACCTCAACGCGGGGAAAGAGCCTGCGGAGCTCTGCGATCGTCGCTCCGATTCGCGGCTCCTCGTCGCGCGCCGCGATCAGGATCGTCAGGCGGGCATCACTCACCCGCGGTGGCGGCCGGAAGCGGCTCGATCTCAGGCAGGATCCCGTCCTCGGCCGTATCCCGAATCCCGTAGTCGCCGGGCTCGGCGCCCCCGAGGAGCAGGATCAGCGCGAGCGCGCCGAGCGGTGTGTCGATTCCGTCGACGGTCGAGAGTCCGCTGCGCTGGAAGGCGGGGATCGCGCTCTGGAGGACGCGCGAGAGCTCGACCCCGACCACAGGCTTGCCGCTCCCCGCGAGGCCGCCGTAGAACCCGGCGAGGAAACGGGCCGAGTCGCCCTGCTGCGGCTCGGCCTGGCGGATCACGACGAGCGCGTCGGCGGGCGTGTCGAAGTCGCCCTCGCGCTGGCCGACGAGCTCGGGCGTGAGGAGGTCCCAGAGCGGTGTCTCGCCGCCGACCACGAGCTCGCGGCCGAGCTCGTGGCCGAGATCGTCGAGCTCATCCTCGCCCAGATACCCGTCGAGGACCACATTCGAGCTCAGACTGCGATCGAGTACCTCCGAGACCACCGGAACCTCGACGGCGCGCATGCGCACGAGGACGCCGCCGCTCCGCTCGAGCGCCCGTCGGACCCACTCGAGCGTCGGATCGACCGAGCCGACGACGAGCACCGCGACCGACGCTCCCTCGAGCCGCTGATCGGCGAGCACCGGGTAGGCGCTCTCGACGAAGGTCTGGGCGGCGGCCTGACGGCGTTCCAGATCGTCCGCGCGCTCCTCGGCTGAATCGACGCGCCCATCGAGCTCCGCGATCCGGCGGTTGAGGCTGTCGCGCTCCGCGTCGTCGACGAACCCGCGGCCGGAGATCCCGACGCCCGCGAGGATCCCGATCACGAGCGCGAGAAAGACCGCCGCAAGCGAGATCGCGTGGTAGCGGAAGTCGAGCACGGCCCCAGTCTGGCAGAGCTCAGGGGCCGAGCAGCCTGTCGGCCAGACCGGTGAAGACGCTGCGCAGAGCGGGCGACGCGGCGATTGCGACGACGATCCCGGCCAGTCCGGCTGCACCGAGCCCGACGAGCGGCCACACCCCCACACGGCGGCTGACAAGCTGGGAAACGCCCTTCGCGTCGACGAGGATCTCCCCCACCTTCAGTCTCGTGACGAAGGTCGACGACATTCCGGCCCGGTTCCGCTCGAGGAACTCGACGAGGTTGAAGTGGGTGCCGACGGCGACGATCAGCTCGGCGCCCTTCTCGTGCGCGAGCAGGAGCGCGATGTCCTCCGAGATCCCTGCGGCCGAGATGGTGGCGAACGGGACGCCGAGCTCGCGTAGCCGCTCCTCGCCGGGCGCGAGACCTTCGCGGTAGGCGTGAACAAGGACGTCGGCGCCCGAACGGAGCGCTTCGTCGGAGACGGAGTCCATGTCGCCGACGATCACGTCCGGCCGCCACCCTTCCTCGAGCAGCGCCTCGGCGCCGCCGTCGACCGCGACGAGCACGGGTCGGAAGTCGCGCACGTAGGCGCGGACGATGCGGAGATCGCGCTTGTGGCCGGGGCCGCGGGCCACGACGAGCGCGTGGCGGCCGCGGAAGCTCGTCGCGAGCGGCGGGAAGTCGACCCCTTCCGCGAGCAACTCGCCTTCCTCCCGGAGATAGCGCATCGTGTTGTCGGCGAAGTCCCGCAGCGCCTCGGTGACGCGCCCTTGCTGCTCGGCAAGCGCGGCGACGAGCTCCCGTTCCTCCAGC
>JBPCJB010000019.1:0-6119 GCA_051005735.1 Gaiellaceae bacterium
ACTCCGCCGGCTCGGCGACAGTCTGGACGTCCACCGCCCGATTCTATTATGGTCTAGGCAATGCCTAGGCAACTGCTCTCCGCTCAGGAAGCGGCCCGCGCGCTCGGAATCAGCGTCGATACGCTGCGGCGCTGGGATCGCGCCGGCAAGATCGAGGTCGACCGCGACTCCGCGAACCGGCGGGTCGTCGCCGCTTCGGAGGTGGAGCGGCTCCGGGCGCCGACCGGCGAGCAGGAGCTTTCCGCCCGCAACCACTTCCGCGGCGTCGTCCGCACGGTCGAGCTAGAGGGCTTCCTCGCCCGCGTCGAGATCGACGTGACCGAGCCGGCGCGGGTCGTCGCGATCATCACGCGAGAGTCGGTCGAGCAGCTCGGCCTCGAGCCCGGCGCGAGCGCCGCCGGCGTCGTCAAGGCGACCTCCGTGATGGTCGAGCGATGAGGGGGCTCTGCCTCGCGCTGCCGTTCGTGGTCGTCCTCGGCGCGGGCTGGACGAGCGCCCGCGTCGACGATCCGGTCACCGTCTACGCGGCCGCCTCGCTGACCGAGGCGCTGCCTCGGATCGCGCCCGGCGCCCGCTTCCAGTTCGGCGGCTCGAATCAGCTCACGCTCCAGATCCGCCAGGGCGCGCCCGCCGACGTCTTCGCCTCCGCCAACCCGATCTACACGCAGCAGCTCTTCCGCGAGGGTCTCGTCGAGCGGCCACGCACGTTCGCGACGAACTCGCTCGTGCTCGCCGTGCCAAGGAGCAATTCGGCCCGCATTCGCTCCGTCTACGATTTCGCCAAGCGGCCCAATCTGAAGCTCGTCGTCGCCGGAGCGAAGGTCCCGGTCGGCCTCTATACGCGTGAGGTGCTGAAGCGGCTCGCGCTGTTGCGCGTCCTCCGCAAAGCGGTGAGCCAGGAGCCGGACGTGAAGGGGATCGTCGGCAAGCTCGCCCTCGGCGAGGCGGACGCCGGCTTCGTCTACGCCACCGACGTGCGGGCCGCGAGCGGTCGCCTGCTCGCGATTCCGTTGCCGCGGCGCGCGCAGCCCACGATTCGCTACGAGATCGCCGTCATGCGCGCCACGAAGAATCGCGCCGGAGCGCTCGAGCTCGTTGCGGACCTGCTCGCGACGGAAGGTCGTCGCGAGCTGGCGCGGTCGGGCTTCGGCCTTCCTTGAGAGGCGCTTTCGGGGTCGTCCTCGTCGCGGCCGCGCTCGCTGCGCTCGGCTTCCTGCTCCTCCCGATCGTGGCGATCTTCCTTCAGATCCCTCCTGGCGAGCTCGTCTCGCATCTCGACGACCCGGCCGCCGTCGACGCGCTGGTCGTCACCGCGAAGACGAGCGCGCTCGCGAATGCGCTGAGCCTCCTTTTCGGCACACCCGCCGCCTACCTGATCGCGACGCGCGCCTTTCGCGGCCGAACGCTCCTCGTCACCCTGGTCGAGCTGCCGCTCGTGCTCCCGCCGGCCGTGGCCGGGATCGGCCTGCTCGCCGCGTTCGGGCGCCTCGGACTGCTCGGCTCGACGCTTGGCGCCTTCGGGCTCGAAGTCGGGTTCACGCAGGCCGCTGTCGTGCTCGCCGTCACGTTCGTCGCGAGCCCCTTCTACCTCCGCGCCGCGATCGCCGCCTTCGAGGCGATCGATCCGAACCTGCCCGCTGCCGCACGGACGCTCGGCGCCGGGCCGGCCCGCACCTTCTTCCGGATCGCGCTCCCGCTCGCGGCCGGAGGCCTTGGCGCGGGATGGGCGCTCGCTTTCGCCCGCGGGATCGGTGAGTTCGGGGCCACGATCCTGTTCGCCGGCTCGCTGCAGGGCGTCACCCAAACCCTGTCGCTCGCGATCTACGAGCAGTTCGACGTCAATTTCGACGTCGCTCTCGCGGTCGGCGCCGAGCTCGTCGTCGTCAGCGCCGCGGTCCTCCTCCTTGTCAAGGTGGTGCCCTGGACACGCTCACCCTCGACCTCTTTCATCCCCTTCGCACCTTCGCGCTCGAGGTAGCCCTCGAGGTCGAGCGCGAGACTCTCGCGCTCGTCGGGCCTTCCGGCGCCGGGAAGTCGAGCGTCCTCGGGGCGATCGCCGGGCTGCTGCGGCCGGCCGCGGGTCGGATCGCGCTCGGGTCGGACGTCTGGCTCGACACGGATCGCCGGATCTCTCTGCCGCCCGAGCGGCGCTCGGTGGGGCTCGTCTTCCAGGAGTACGCGCTGTTCCCGCACCTGAGCGTCGAGGCGAATGTCGGCTTCGGCGGCAGAGCGCGCGTGGGGGAGCTGCTCGAGCGCTTTCGCATCTCCGAGCTCGCACGCGCCCGACCGGCCGAGCTCTCGGGCGGGGAGCGCCAACGGGTCGCGCTCGCCCGCGCCCTCGCCCGCGACCCTGCCGTACTCCTGCTCGACGAACCGCTCTCGGCGCTCGACGCGCATACGAAGGGTGCCGTCCGCGCCGAGCTGGGCGAGCTCCTGCGCGACCTCCGCCTACCGACAGTGCTCGTGACGCACGACTTCGAGGATGCGGCGGCGCTCGCCGACCGGGTGGGCGTGATCGTGGACGGGCGGATCCTTCAGCTCGGGCGAGCGGGAGAGCTGCTCGCGGCGCCGGCGAGCGGCTTCGTCGCGAGCTTCACGGGTGCCAATCTGCTGCCGGGCAGCGCCCGACCGGGCAGAGACGGCCTGACGGAGATCGTCCTCGACTCCGGCGTGACGGCCTATTCCGCCGTCGCCGGCGAGGGACGCGTCGCGGTCGCCGTCTATCCCTGGGAGATCGCGCTCTCGCGCGAGGCGCCGGCCGACTCGACGCTGAACCACGTGACGGGGGCGGTGACATCGCTCGTCTCGCTCGGGAACCGCGTCCGCGTCCGGGTCGGACCCCTGACGGCGGAGCTGACGACCGGCTCGGTCGAGCGCCTCGCGCTGCGGGAAGGCGAGCTCGTGGTGGCGTCGTTCAAGGCGACGGCGACGCGGCTCGTGCCGCTCTAGCTAAAGCTAGGCGGAGAAAGCGACGACGTTCTGGCCCGCAACGCCGAGCTCCGCGGCGAGCGCCGCGACGATCACCGGATCGAACTGGGTGCCGGCGCAGCGCTCCAGCTCCTCGAGCGCCTCGTCGTCCGAGAGCCGCTCGCGGTAGACGCGATCCGACGTCATCGCGTCGTAGGCGTCCGCGACGAAGATGATCCGAGCCCCGAGGGGTATCGTCGCGCCTGCGACCGCATGCGGATAGCCGGCGCCGTCCCAGCGCTCGTGATGGTGCAGGACCCAGTCGGCGACGGGGTCGACGCCGAGCGATTCGAGCATGCGGAAGCCGATCTGTGGATGCCGCTCGAGCACGAGGCGCTCGGTCTCCGAGAGCGGCCCGGGCTTGCGGAGGATCTCCTCCGGAATCGCGAGCTTGCCGAGGTCGTGGAGGCTCGCTGCGAGGCGCGTCAGCTCGACCTGCTCGCGATCGACGCCGAGGCGGACCGCGATCCGCGCAGCGAGCTCGGCGACGCGCTCGGAGTGGCTGCCCGTGTAGGCGTCGCGAGCGTCGACGGCCCTCGCGAGGCTCGCTGCGGCGCGGAAGCGGGCGGCCCGGTCGGGCCCGGCGGCGAGCCGCTTCAGCTCCGCGATCTCGACGACGTCGGGCCGGTGGACGCGAACCTGATCCTTGCCGTACTCCTTCGCCCAGTAGAGGGCGCTGTCGGCACGGCGGATGAGCTCGTCCCGCTCGATCCCCTCCGCCGGAATCGTCGCGATCCCGGCGCTGACGGTAACCGAGCCGGCCGGCCCCGCGGGAGCGATCTCCACGGTCGCGATCCGGCGGACGATCGCCTCCGCGGCGATCCTCGCTCCCTCCTCGTCGCGTCCGGGAAGCAGGATCGCGAACTCGTCGCCGCCGAGGCGGAAGGCCTCGCCGCCCTGACGCAGGCGCGTCGCAAGCTGCGCGAGCACCTTGTCGCCCCCGGGGTGACCGTAGCGGTCGTTGATCCTCTTGAAGTCGTCGATGTCGACGAGGCAGAGACTGAGCGGATAGGCCTGCTCGCGCGAGTCGGCGACCTCGCGCTCGAGCCGATCGTGGAAGTGACGGTGGTTGCCGAGACCCGTCAACGGGTCGGTGAGCGCAAGCCGCATCGCGCGAAGCTCGCGGAAGGTTGAGCGCTGGTAGAGGGCGATCGCGAGCAGGGGACCGACGAGAGCGCCTGAGAGCACCGGCGCGCGCTGCCAGAGCACGACCAGGATCAGCGCCGCCGAGCCCATCAGGGCAAAGGGGAGCATCGTGACCGAGAAGCTCGAGCGTGCCACCTCGAGCACCGACTTCTCGGAGCTCGTGCCGACGACCGCGCTGATCAGCGTCACGTTGATCGTGTAGTGGACGAAGGCGCAGACCGCGACCTGAGCGACGACGTGCGCCGCGGTCGAGCCGTGCAGCGGCGCGAGCGCGGCCCCCGAGGCGGCGCCGGCCGCTGCGAGCACGGAGGCGTTGAAGCCCACCCGGAGCGGCGGACGGTGCTCGAGGAGCTGCATCGCCGGAGCGGCGAAGCCTACGATCACGCCTGCCTGCCAGCCGTAGAGCACGATCGCCGCGACCGCGAAGACGAACGTGAGGGAGACGCCGCCCGTGTCGATCCCGTCGAGCGGGACCGGATAGCGCTCGGAGAAGGTCGAGGCCATGAGCAGGCCGGCGATTCCGAGGAGCGCGAAGAGGCTCCGGGGCGAGGTGGCGAACGAGGCCGCGGCGGCGACCGTGACGGCGATGCCCGTCAGGTAGACGGGAGCGACGACGGCCGCGAGCCGCGGGGGCATGTGTCCCCCGAGGCCCACCGGACCGTCGCTACCAGCCCCAGCTGGAGAGATTCCAACCCCAGCTGCCGAACGTCGTTGCGAGGCTCGCCAGCACCATCAGGACGATGAGGAACCTCGGGTTTTTCCACTGCAGCATGTTGCCCTCCTACGCAGACGCCAGTACTCGATTTTGCATCGCTCCGCCGTCATGAGAATCCCCCGTAGGAGTGATTTAGGCTGACGGACGTGGAGGTCGAGGTGACGCCCGAGCCTGGGGACGACGAGCGGCTGGCGCTCCTCGCCGCCCTCGCTCCGCCCGGAGACCGCGAGTCCGGCCACCCAAGCTACGAGAGCGCCTGGCGCCGGGCCGGACTCGACGAGGCGGTCGACGCGTGGGACCCGTAACCGGCTGCGCCGCCCGACCGTTGCACGGGCACGATGTGCTGTCGCTGCGGAGACCATCCAGCCCGCTCGGACGATGAGCCCTTCTGCCCGATCTGCGTGATCTCGCTCAAGGTCGAGGTGGCACGCGGGCTGACCCAGCTCTCGGGCTACCTGCGCTCGTGGGCGGCTTTCGACGAGTGGTGCTCGTCGCACGAGCGCGTCCTCTCGCGAGCCGCCTGACCGCCTGCTCGTAGTCCCTGCTCGTTCGTGCGATGAGTTCTCGGCCGCACGGGAGTCAGTAGAGCGTGGCAACCGACGAATCTCCGAGAGCCGGACGTTGCGAATGGATCGGGCTCGCCGTGCTCGCCCTCGCCTGTGTCTCCGCGATGGACTTGACCGTGCTCCACCTCGCGGTGCCTTCCCTGAGCGCGGATCTGCAGCCGAGCAGCGCCCAGCTCTTGTGGATCATCGACATCTACGGCTTCATGGTCGCCGGGGCGCTGATCACGATGGGCACGCTCGGTGACCGGATCGGCCGTCGCCGGCTGCTCCTGATCGGCGCCGTCGCGTTCGGCCTCGCCTCGCTCCTGACCGCGTTCTCGACGAGCGCAGAGATGCTGATCGTCTCCAGGGCGCTGCTCGGGATCGCCGGGCGACGATCGCGCCCTCGACCCTCTCGCTGATCCGCAACATGTTCCACGACCAGAGTCAGCGCGTTCGCGATTGGGGTCTGGATCACGAGCTACTCGCTCGGCGGCGCGCTCGGCCCGCTCTTCGGTGGAGCATTGCTCGAGTTCTTCTGGTGGGGCTCGGTGTTCCTGCTGGCCGTGCCGGTCATGGCTCTGCTGCTCGTGCTCGGGCCGGTGCTCTTGCCGGAGTTCCGCGATCCCGAAGCGGGCCGGCTCGATCTGCCGAGCGCCGCCCTGTCGCTCGTCGCCGTGCTGGCAGTCGTCTTCTGGCTCAAGCGGATCGCCCAGGACGGTCTCGGGTTGCTGGCGATCCTCGCG
>JBPCJB010000020.1:0-15775 GCA_051005735.1 Gaiellaceae bacterium
AGGTCAGCGGCACCGGTGCATGCACCACTGTCGCTTCACGCAAGGAGGAACATCAGTTGGCGCAGGGCACCGTTAAGTGGTTCTCGAACGAGAAGGGCTACGGATTCATCGAGCGTGAGGGTGGCGAAGACGTCTTCGTCCACTTCTCGGCGATCACGATGGACGGCTACAAGTCGTTGACCGAAGGCCAGCGTGTGGAGTTCGAGGTCGTCCAAGGCCCCAAGGGCGCCCAGGCGGCGAACGTCTCCGCAGTCGCGTAGAGCACTTCCGGATTTCGAGTCACCGAGAGCCCCGGAAGGGGCTCTCGCTTTTGCGAGGATGGTCTTGATGGCGATCACACGTGAAGAGGTGCTGCACGTCGCGAAGCTGGCTCGGCTCGAGCTGAGAGACGACGAGGTCGAGCGATTGACGCTCGAGCTCGGAGCGATCCTCGAAGCCGTCGGCAAGGTGGCCGAGCTCGACCTCGACGACGTGCCGCCGACCTCGCATCCGCTCGAGCTCGTGAATACCTGGCGTGAGGACGAGCCGCACGAGTCGCTCGGGCTCGACGCAGTCTTCGCGAACGCGCCGCAGCGCGAAGGCGACCTCTTCCGCGTGCCGCCGACGACATGACCGTGGAGAAGTCGACCCGAAGCCGACACAGCTCCGGCACACACCGGTATGTCCTTTCCTGCGACGCTGTTCGCAGGGGGGCCGTGCGCCCCCATTGGGGGGGATGGGGGCCTCGCCCGTGAGCGCCATCATCGACACGCTGCGTCTCACCGCCGAAGAGGCGAGCGGTCTGCTCGAGCGGAAGGAGGTCACCGCGGCCGAGCTCCACCGCGCGTACCTCGCCGCCGCCGCCGAGCGCGACTCCGAGCTGCACTGCTACCTCCGCCTCGTCGAGGAGCCAGTCGGCGACGGCGTGCCGATCGCGCTCAAGGACGTGATCTCGACCCACGGAATCGAGACGACGGCGGGCTCCAAGCTCCTCGCCGGCTACGTGCCTCCATTCGACTCGACCGTCGCCGCCCGCTGCAAGGCCGCAGGCCTGCCGATCATCGGAAAGACGAACACGGACGAGTTCGCGATGGGCTCCTCGACGGAGAACTCGGCCTACGGCCCGTCACGCAACCCGTGGGATCCCGAGCGCGTCCCCGGGGGCTCGGGAGGCGGCTCCGCAGCGGCGGTCTCGGCGGGGCTCGCGCCGTGGGCGCTCGGCTCGGACACCGGCGGCTCGATCAAGCAGCCCTCGGCGCTCTGCGGCAACGTCGGCCTGCGCCCGACCTACGGGACGGTCAGCCGTTACGGGATCGTCGCGTTCGCCTCCAGCCTCGACCAGGTCGGCCCGGTGGCGAGGAACGTCCGCGACTGTGCGCTCCTCTACTCGCTCATCGCCGGTCGCGACGAGCGCGACTCCACCACCGTCGAGCTCCCCGAGCCGGTCCGCCTGCCCGAGGGGGAGGATTTGAGCGGCCTGCGGGTCGGCATCCCGAAGGAGCTGAACGAGGCCGAGGGAATCGAGCCGGGCGTGACCGAGGCCGTCCAGGCCGCGATCGAGCTTGCTCGCTCCCTCGGGGCGGAGGTGGGGGAATGCGAGCTGCCGCGCTCGGTCGAGTACGGGATGCCGTGCTACTACCTGATCGCCCCGGCCGAGGCGTCGTCCAATCTCGCTCGCTATGACGGCGTCCGCTCCGGGCTGCGCGTCGACGGCGAGCGCTACCAGGAGATGGTCGAGCGCACGCGCGACGCCGGTTTCGGCGACGAGCCCAAGCGCCGGATCATGCTCGGCACCTACGCGCTCTCGGCCGGCTACTTCGATGCCTTCTACGGGCAGGCGCAGAAGGTGCGGACTGTGATCGCGCGGGAGCACGCGGCCGCGTTCGAGCGCTTCGACGTCCTCGTCTCGCCGACCTCGCCGACGGTCGCCTTCAAGCTGGGGGAGAAGGCGACGAACCCGCTCGCGATGTATCTCTCCGACCTGCTCACGATCCCCTCCTGCATGGCGGGACTGCCCGGGCTGAACATTCCCTGCGGTCTCTCCGAGGGGCTGCCCGTGGGACTCCAGCTGATCGGGCCGCAGTTCTCCGAGAACACGCTCTTTCGCATCGGCCACGCGCTCGAGACGGCGCTCGGCTTCGATCCCGTACCGGAGCGTCTCCGGTGAACGCCTGGGAACCTGTCGTCGGGCTGGAGATCCACGTCCAGCTGAAGACGCGGACGAAGATGTTCTGCCGCTGCGCCAACGGGTTCGGCGGCGGTGAGAACGCCCAGACCTGTCCGGTGTGCCTCGCGCTACCCGGCGCGCTCCCGGTTCCGAACCGGATCGCGCTCGAGTGGACCCTCAAGCTCGGGCTCGCACTCGGCTGCGAGATCCCCGAGGGCGCCGTCTTCGCGCGCAAGAACTACTTCTATCCGGATTCCCCGAAGGGATATCAGATCTCTCAATACGATCGACCTTCTTGCATCAACGGCAAGATGCTAGTGCCAAGCGCCGACGGAGACCATGAGGTTGGGATCGTCCGAGCCCATCTCGAGGAGGACGCGGCGAAGACCGTTCACGTCGGCGGTCGCACGGGCCGGATCGGCGGCGCCGAGCACTCGCTCGTCGACTTCAACCGCGTCGGCACGCCGCTCGTCGAGATCGTCACCGGTCCCGACATCCACTCCTCCGAGGACGCACGGCGCTTCCTCCAGCTCCTGCGCCAGACGATCGTCGAGCTCGGGATCTCCGACGCGGAGATGGAGAAGGGAACGCTGCGTGTCGACGCGAACGTCTCGGTCCGACCGGCCGGGTCCGCCGAGCTGCGGACCCGGTGCGAGCTCAAGAACATGAACTCCTTCCGTTTCGTCGCCCAGGGGATCGACGCCGAGGTCGCGCGCCAGATCGCGGTCTACGAGTCGGGCGCCGAGGTTGTCCAGGAGACCTACGACTTCGACGCATCTTCCGGCACGCTCACCCCGCGGCGCTCCAAGGAGGAGGCCGACGACTACCGCTACTTTCCCGAGCCGGATCTCGTCCCCGTCGAGCCGCCGGCCGAGCTCGTCGAGCGCCTCCGCGCGGAGCTGCCGGAGCTGCCGTCCGTCCGGATCCGCCGGCTCGAGCGGGAGCTCGACCTCGACCGGGCGCTCGTGCTCGTCACCGGCGGGCTCGACCGGCTCTACGAGGAGACCGTTGCCGCAGGCGCGGAACCGCGCGCGGCGGCGAACCTGATCGCGAACCGGCTCGCCGGAACGAACGGAAACGGCGTCGACCCGAGCGAGCTCGCGCAGCTCGTGGAGGCACGCGACCGGATCCCGCGGTCTGTGCTCGACGAGGCGCTCGCACGGGTCGGCGACCCCGACTTCGCGGCCGGTCCGTATCTGGCTCAGGAAGCCGTCTCCGACACGGACGAGCTCGAGCCCGTGATCGCGCGCGTCGTGGCCGAGAACCCGGGCCAGGTCGCCGCCTACCGCGGCGGGAAGGAGGGGCTGCTCGGCTTCTTCGTCGGCCAGGTGCTGAAGGAGACGGGCGGCAAGGCGAACGCCCGCATCGTCAGCGAGCTCGTGCGGGAACGTCTCCGCGCGTGAATCCCCAGTTCCGCAAGGTCGCGCTGATCGCGGCGTCGCTCGGACTCCTGCTCAGCCTCTTTCTCGCCCTGCGGCCGGAGGACGACGAGACGGCCGCCCCGACGACGACCGCGACTCCGACCACAACGACGGCCACCACGACCGCGCCCCAAACGACAGATGACGACACGACGGCTTCTGCGACGACCGCCGAGCCGCCGCCGGCGACCACCGCTCCGACACCGCCCGGACCTCCTGCGCTCGTGCGGATCCAGCTCGAGGTGAGGAGCGGCGCCGAACCGGGGCTCGTCCGACGATTCTCGGTCAAGCAGGGCCGGCAGGTCGCGATCGTCGTCCAGTCCGAGCTCTCGGACCACATCCACCTGCACGGCTACGACTTGATGGCCGACGTCGCACCGGGAGCGCCCGGCACGATCCGCTTCACGGCCGACGTGCCCGGCCGCTTCGAGCTCGAGCTCGAGGATCGCGGCCTTCAGATCGCCGACCTCGAGGTCCGTCCCTGACCCTCCTCGCGCACGGAATCGGCGGCGTCCGCGACCTGCCGGTTCCGACGTGGCTCTTCATGTGGGGCGCGGCCGTGGTGCTCGTGCTCTCGTTCCTCCTCCTCGGGACGCTCTGGAAGCGCTCGCAGCTCGAGCCGCGCGCCGAGGGTCGGGCCTTTCCCCCCGGTCTCGAGCGCGCGCTCCGGTCGCCCGCGCTGCGCGTCCTCCTCGGCGCCGCCTCGGCCGGCCTGCTGGTCCTCGTCTTCCTGACTGCGCTTCTCGGCGAGCCGTCCTCGGCGACGAACCTGGCGCCGACGTTCGTCTACGTCATCTTCTGGCTCGGGGTGGTGCCGCTCCAGGTCGTGCTCGGAAACGTCTGGCCGGCGCTCAACCCATGGCTTGCGATCGCGAGCGCCGTGTCCTGGATCTGGCGCTCCCTCGGGCGATCTTGGAATCCGATCGTCGCCTACCCGGAGCGGCTCGGCGTCTATCCCGCGGCGCTCCTGCTCTTCGCCTTCGTCGCGCTCGAGCTCTGCTACGTCGATCCGGCGAATCCGCGGGCGCTTGCGCTCGCGATCGCGCTCTACAGCTACGCGACGTGGTTCGGGATGGCGGCCGTCGGCCGGCGCCTCTGGGCCGAGCGGGGCGAGGCGTTCACCGTCTACTTCGGCCTGCTCGCCCGGATCGCTCCCTTTGGCGAGCGGAACGGCCGACTCGTGACGCGGATGCCGTTCTCCGGCCTCGCCGACTCGGAGCCGCGGCCGGGAATGCTCGCGGTCGTCGCAGTCATGCTCGGCTCGGTCGGCTTCGATGGCCTCAGCCGCTCGGCCGCGTGGCAGGACCTGCGTGCGCGCGTCGAGGGACCGTACGTCCTCGACTCGCCGGGCGTTGCGGATCTCGTCGGGACGCTCCTCGCGCTCGCCGGCCTCCTTGGCTGCGTCGCGGCCGTTGTCCTGGCGTATCTCGCGGCGATGCGCCTCGCCCGACGAGTTGCGCGGGCGGAGCGGCCGCTCGAGCCGGAGTTCCTCCAGAGCCTCGTGCCAATCGCGCTCGTCTACGCCGTCGCGCACTACTTCACGTTGCTCGTCGTCCAGGGGCAGTTCGCGCTGCCGCTCGCCTCGGATCCGTTCGGCTACGGCTGGGATCTGCTCGGAGCCGCCGATTTCGCGCCGAACCTGGCGCCGCTCTCGCCGAACGCGGTCTGGTACGTGCAGGTGGGGGCGCTCGTCGCCGGCCACGTCGCGGGGCTCGCGGTCGCTCACGACCTCGCGGTCACCCTCTTTCCGCCGAGGTCGGCGCTACGCTCGCAGTACGCGCTCCTCGCGCTGATGGTCGCCTACACGGTTGGAGGGTTGTGGCTGCTCTCGCAGGACTAGCTGCGCACGGGGGAGTAGCGGGCGCGGTCGTCGAGCTCCTGCTCGTCGTCGGCCTGCTCGCCGTCTTCCTCGCGGTGTATCTCCGCGAGCGGCGCTCAGGCGGGGAGGACTAGGAGGGTCTCGCTCCTAGATCAACCCACAGGATCGCGCTGTATTGGGCCATGGGTGAAAGCCTCGTCCACTTTGGTACGCGCGCTCCGCCACCCACATCTGCTCGATCGCCGTCCAGCGGTTGGCGGTGCCCTTTCGACGTAACAGCTCCGGCCCGTACGTGCGCTGAAACGAGATATTCATCTGCAGGCCTCCGAAGAATCCATTGCCCGTTTGCGTCGCCCAGCCCTGCGCCGGATGACGCTCGTGGAGATGGATACAGAGCCACTGGGAGCGGTGCGGCGGGGCTGCGGCGCGGCGCTCGGCGGCGAGTGCGCGCCGGCGCCAGAGGTCTCGGACCCACGCGCGGTAGGTGTTGCTGTCGATCTTGCGCTCGCTGTAGGTCGTCGGCGTGCGGGGCGATCTCATGAGCTTCTGCCAGCGCCAGGTCTCGGTGCGATAGTCGTCGATCTGCTCGACCAGGCTCACCCGGGTCGACCGCGCATCGGCGAGCTGGGGCCGGGCGAGCGCCGCGAGCACAAGCACGAGGACACCGGCGAGGAGCAGCATGCGAACAGACAGGTTCAAACGAGACCCCCTTGAACGGAAACAGGATCGGCCGCCGGGACGCGGAGGAACCGCAGGCATCCGGGCAACGCGTGTAGCCGGGCCAGGCTAGCAGCGTGATTGTTTGCAAAAGGTAAGTTCTGTTACGAACGGACGCTGCTGCCGAGGTAGATCAGAGCCGCTGCGACGGCGACGAAGAGGGCCGTCTCTCCCGCGCCGAGGCCCGCCAGCGCGCTTCCGACGGCGGCGACCACGACCCCGGCAAGCAGGAGCGAGTTGCCGAGCGGGCGCTTGCGGATCGTCAGGAGCGCGATCCCGACGAGCGCGATCGAGCCGGCCATGTTGCCGACGATCGCGAGGATCCGGGCCGGAAAGAGCTCGAGGTGCGCCTGCGCCTCGGGGATCGTCGTCCCGGTCACTGGACTCGAGAGCGGAACGGCGATCGCGATTCCGAGCGCGAGTCCGGTGTACACCAGCACGACGGGCGCCGCGGCCCTGCGGGCTCGTTTCAGCGGAGAGCTCGGTCCGAGGAGGGCGCCCGCGCCGAGGAGCGGCGCCGTCAGGAGGCCGCCGAAGAGGTAATAGGCCCGGAAGGAGCGATCGTCCCAGCCTGCGGCGGCGCCCCAGGCGAGCGCCCCCGCCCCGAGGGCGTAGGCGCCGAGGCCGGCGCTCCAGGCGACGAGGTGGGGGGCGCCCGTGGAGCGCCAACGGGCCGCGAGCAACCCGCTCAGTCGGAGCGTGAGCAGCGCGGCGCAGAACGCGAGCAGGGCTTCCACGGCCGGAGCGTACGCGGCGCTCACCCGGAGAAGAGCTTGTGTTCATCGCACACAAGCTCGCCGTCGGGAGGGCGAGCTAGGCTCCGCTTCAATGGCGCAGAAGCGGTACCTGTTCACGCCCGGACCGACGCCTGTGCCACCGCAGGTGCTGGCCGCGCTCTCCGAGCCCGTGCTGCACCACCGCGCGCCCGACTTCCGGATCGTCTACGAGCGGGTGCTCGGGCGGCTTCAGGAGGTGCATCGCACGAGCGCAGAAGTCCTTCTGTTCACGTGCTCGGGCACGGGAGCGTTCGAGTCGGCGATCGTCAACCTCTGCTCGCCTGGCGACCGGGTGCTCGCCGTCTCCGCGGGCCAGTTCGGCGAACGCTGGGCGGCGATGGCCCGCGGCTACGGCTGTGAGGTCGAGGAGCTGCGCCATGCGTGGGGAGAGACGCCCAACGCGGCGGATCTGGCGCGCAAGCTGGCGGAGATCGAGCCGGTCTCGCTCGTCTTCCTCGTCCACTCGGAGACGTCGACGGGCGTCGTCTGCGACCTGCAGTCGCTCGCCGCCGCCGCCAAGGACGCCGGTGCGCTCGTCGTCGTCGACGCGGTCTCCAGCCTCGGCGCGGTTCCGCTCGAGACCGACGACTGGGGTCTCGACGTGGTCGTCGCAGGCTCGCAGAAAGCGCTGATGACGCCGCCGGGGCTCGCGACGGTTGCTGTCTCGGACGCAGCCTGGGAGCTCGCCGCGCACTCGACGCTCCCGCGCTACTACCTCGACTGGGAGCGAGCCAGCACGGCTCAAGCGAAGCTCGACAGCGCCTTCACGCCGGCCGTCTCGCTCGTCGTCGCGCTCGACGTCGCGCTCGGCCTGCTGCTCGAGGAGGGACTCGATGCGGCCTGCGCGCGCCACGCGCGCCTCGGTCGCGCCTGCCGGGCCGGGATCAAGGCGATGGGCCTCGAGCTCTTCTCGCCCGAAGAGGAGCGCTCCGCGGTCGTCACCGCCGCCCACATGCCGGACGGATTCGACTCGACCGAGCTCACCCGTGTGCTCCGCGACCGGCACGGGATCACGATCGCCGCCGGCCAGGGCGAGCTGAAGGAGCGGATCTTCCGGATCGGGCACATCGGCTTCATCGACGAGTTCGACATCGCAACCGCGCTCTCCGCGGTCGAGCTCGTCCTCGGTGAGCTCGGCGCGCCGATCGAGCGCGGCGTCGCTGCCGCGCGCGCGCTCGAGGTCTACGCCGAAGGAGCCCCCGTCTGAATGTTCCAGCTCTGAGAGTCCTGGTGCGCGAGCCGATCGCGGCGGCCGGAATCGAGCTCCTGCGCAGCCGCTTCCAGGTCGACGTCGACACCGAAGCCCCCCTCGAGGAGATCATCGGGCGCTACGACGCGATCGTGATCCGCTCCGCGACGAAGCTGACCGCGGACGTGCTCGGGGAAGCAGAGAGGCTGAAGGTGATCGGACGCGCAGGCGTGGGAGTCGACAACGTGGACGTCGCCGCTGCGACGCGCCGCGGGATCGTCGTCGCGAACGCGCCGGAGTCCACCGTCGTCTCGGCCGCGGAGCACACGATCGGCCTCCTCGTCGCGCTCGCCCGCAACATCCCGCAGGCCCACGCCGCGCTCAAACAGGGTCGCTGGGAGCGCTCCAGCTGGGGCGGAGTCGAGCTGGCCGGAAAGACGCTCGGCGTGCTCGGCTTCGGACGGATCGGCCGGCAGGTGGCGCGCCGCGCGCTCGGGCTCGGGCTGCGCGTCGTCGGCTATGACCCGTTCGTCGTGCCCGAGCGCTTCCGCGAGCTCGGCGCGGACCACGCCGAGACCGCCGAGGAGATCCTCGCGGTCGCCGACTTCCTCACTCTTCACCTGCCGCTGACCGAGGAGACGCGCGGCTTTCTCGATGCCGCCGCGCTCGCACGCGTCCGGCCGGGTGTGCGCATCGTCAACGCCGCCCGCGGCGAGCTCGTCGACGAGGCGGCGCTGGCCGAGGCCGTCCGCAGCGGCCGGGTCGCCGGCGCCGCGCTCGACGTCTTCTCCACCGAGCCGTATACCGGCGAGCTGCTCGACCTCGATGCCGTCGTCGTCACCCCGCATCTTGCCGCCTCGACGGACGAGGCCCAGGATCGCGCCGGCCTGATCGTCGCCGAGCAGGTCGTCGCGGCGCTCGACGGCGGCTTCGTCACGAACGCAGTCAACATCCCGGTCGTCGGCGCGGAGGATCTCGAGCTGCTCGGTCCTTACATCCCGCTCGCGGCGAAGCTCGGCCGGCTCGCGGTCGAGCTGGCCGGAGCTCACCCGCGCCGGATCGCGCTCTCCTTCCACGGTGGGATCGCCGAGCACGACACCCGCCTGCTCACCGTTGCGGCCTTGAACGGCGCCTTCCAGGGCCGCGTCGAGCAGACGGTGAACTACGTGAACGCGCCCCTGATCGCCGCGGAGCGGGGGATCGAGGTGACCGAGCAGCGCTCCGGGGCGTCGCGCGACTACACGAATCTCGTCACGGTCGCGGTGGACGACGTCGAGGTCGCCGGCACCACGATCGGGCCGGAGCCGCGCCACTTCCTCGCCGCCGCGCTCGGATTCGCGATCGACCTCCAGCTCTCGCCCCGGATGGTCTTCCTCCGCTACGACGACATTCCCGGCGTGATCGGGCGCGTGGGGACGATGTTCGGCGCGAGCGGCGTCAATATCGCGAACATGGCCGTCTCGCGGACGAAGGAGGGTGGCAAGGCGCTGATGGCGCTCTCGATCGACTCCGAGCCACCGGCCGCGCTCGTCGCGCGTATACGCGGGGAGGGCTTCGACGACGCCCGCTTCATCGTTCTGGGGTAGCAGACCCGCCGGTACGCTGCATCGGTGCGAACGAGCTGGCCAGAGCCGGTCGAGCGAGTCGCCGACTTCCTGCGGAAGACCGGCGCGGAGGCGCGGCTCGAAGAGCTCGAGCCCGGCTCACCGACCGCGAGGGCAGTCGCCGAGGCGGCGGGCTGCTCGCTCGACCGGATCGTCGAGTCGACCTTCTTCGTCTGCCGCGGCCGCTCCTTCATCGCCCTCGTCCCGGCCGATCGCCGCCCCGATCTCGACAAGCTGGCGAGCGCAGCCGACGGCACGACCGCCCGGGTCGCCTCTCGCGAGGAGGTCCTGGCTCTGACGGGGCTCGAGCCCGCCGCCGTCGCTCCTTTTCCGCGGCCGCGGCTCGTCGAGGGCGTCTTCGTCGACCGGATGCTCCTGACTCACGACCTCGTCTGGCTGGCCGCCGGCTCGTCCGCCCATTTCCTTGTGATCCGGCCGGCCGAGCTGCTGCGCCTCAGCCGCGGCCGGCCAATGGACGCCGTCCAAGAGGCCGCATACCATTATCCGCCGGCGGGGTCCGCCCCGAGAGGAGACGACTGATGCGCGAGACCGAGACGATCTGGATGAACGGCGAGTTCATCCCCTGGAAGGACGCGACGATCCATGTGGGGGCCCACGGGCTCCATTACGGCACCGGCGTCTTCGAGGGGATCCGCTGCTACGAGACGCCGCAGGGCCCGGCCGTGTTCCGGCTCAAGGAGCACCTGACTCGGCTGGCGAGCTCCGCCAAGCTCCTCCACATGGAGCTGCCGTACGAGGTCGACGAGATCCGGACCGCGATGCACGAGCTGATCGGCCGCAACGGGCTCGCGGAGTGCTACGTCCGCCCCTTCGCCTTCTACGGCTACGGCGAGCTCGGCGTCCACACGGGCGACAACCCCGTCGAGGTCGTGATCATGAGTTGGCCTTGGGGCAACTACCTCGGGGACGAGAACGCGGGCTCCGGGATCCGCGCCAAGATCTCCTCCTGGCAGCGCGTCGGCGCGAACACGATCCCGCATGTCGCAAAGGCCACGGGGATCTACCTCAACTCGATGCTCGCGGTCCACGAGGCCCAGCGGGCCGGCTACGACGAGGCGATCCTGCTCACGGCCGATGGCTATGTCGCCGACGGCTCTGGTGAGAACGTCTTCGTCGTCAAGGACGGCCGGATCTGGACGCCGCCGCTCTCGACCTCGATCCTGCCCGGGATCACGCGCGACACGGTGATCCAGATCGCGCAGGACCTCGGCTACGTGGTCGAGGAGGGGAATGTGATCCGCTCCGACCTCTACCTTGCCGACGAGGTGTTCATGACCGGCACGGCGGCCGAGGTGACCCCCGTGCGCTCGGTCGACGACCACGAGGTCGGCGTCGGCCCGGTGACGCTCGAGCTCCAGAAGGCCTACCTCGACACCGTGCGTGGCCGGAGCGAGCGCTGGGGCCACTGGCTCGATCACGTCGATGTCGGAGAGCGGGCGCAGACCGAAGCGTGAGTACGACGGTCAAGCCGATCCCGCTCTCGGCGCCTTACCTCGACGAGCGGGACGAGGAGCTCGTGCTCGAGGTGCTCCGCTCGGGGCGGCTCTCGCTCGGCCCCTCGATCGACCGCTTCGAGGAGCTCTTCGCCGAGCGAGTGGGCGCGCCGTACGCTGCGGTGGTTTCCTCCGGAACGGCGGGCCTTCACCTGCTCTGCCGGATCGCCGACGTGCAGGAGGGCGACGAGGCGATCACCTCGCCGTTCTCGTTCGTCGCCTCGGCGAACTGCGCGATCTACGAGGGCGCGACGCCGGTCTTCGCGGACGTCGACGAGCGCACGATGAACCTGACCCCGGAGGCGGTAGAGGCTGCGATCACCGAGCGCACGAGGGCCGTGATCGCCGTCGACATCTTCGGCTACCCCTGCGAGCTCGACTCGCTGCGCGAGCTCTGCGAGCGACACGGTCTAGCCCTGATCCAGGACGCCTGCGAGGCGCTCGGAGCGATGTACAAGGGCGCGCCGGTCGGCTCCCAGGGTCCCTCGGCAGTCTTCGCGTTCTATCCGAACAAGCAGATGACGACCGGCGAGGGCGGGATGGTGACGACGCACTCCGAAGAGGAGTGGTCGCTCCTCAAGAGCCTTCGCAACCAAGGCCGCGCCGACGGCGGCGGCTGGCTCGAGCACGCGACGCTGGGCTACAACTACCGGATCGACGACATCCGGGCGGCGCTCGGGATCGGCCAGCTCGAGAAGCTCGACACGATCCTGGCGCTGCGCGCGGCTGCCGCCGCGCGTTATGGGGAGCTGCTGGCGGACGTAGACGGGCTGGACGTTCCGCTCGCCGACGACGCTGATCACGTTCGGTCCTGGTTCGTCTACGTCGTCACGCTCGCGCGCGGAACTGATCGCGAGCGGGTGATCGCCGAGCTCGAGCGACAGGGGATCGCGACCTCGCGCTATCTCCCGTCGATCCACCTCCAGGCATACATGCGCGAGCGCTACGGCTTCTCGGAAGGCCTCTGTCCGGTCTCGGAGGATCTCTCGCAGCGCACTCTCGCGCTCCCGTTCTTTGCCCAGATCGACGCTGAGGACCAGGAGCGCGTGGCCGAGGCGCTCCGCTCCGCGCTCGCCCGGTAGCTACCAGCAGGCGGTGCCCGGCCCGCCCTTGAACGGGCCGGCGATCCCGCTCGTCACCCAGCCGCCATAGAAGCCGCCGGGCTGCGGCGTCGCCTGCTCCTCGCCGACCCAGCACTCGTCCATCGGGGCGCAGTAGAAGGCGACGGCATCGCGGATCGGCTCGAACCCCGCCGCCGGGCGTGGATACGACCACGCCGCGCGCTGAGCCCGCCGGCCCTTGGCGACGACGTCGAAGTAGCCGGCGCTCCCCTTCCACTCGCACAGGGTCGTGCGGCCGCTCGAGGGCTCGAGCGCTCCCTCGAGCACGTCCTCGCGCGGGATGTAATAGACGGGTGGGTGCGTCGTCTCGAGCACGCGGTGCGCGCGGGTCGTGTCGGCGACGGCGACTCCGGCGAGCACGACCCGGATCCGCTCGGCCACCGGCTCGACGCGCGGCGGGCGCGGGTAGTCGGCGACGAGTTCCATGCCACAATGATGCCGATGGACGGTCCCCGGATGGTCTTCCTCGGCTTCGGCAAGTACGCCCGCGCCGACCGGATCTATGCTCTCCAGCCGATCACCGGGGAGAGCCGGGGCGGTGGACAGCGGACGCTCGTCTGGGTCGAAGGCGTCACGGACCCTGTTGTCGCGTCTCGCACGGAGCGCACGATCCTGCACGAGATGGGTCAGGACTCCGCCGCCGGTACACCGCTCCTCGACGAGGCGCTCTCGCTCGCCGAGCGCCTCGCGGAGGATGCGTCGACCGGCCGGGTCGACCTCGCGGATCTCGGGCGGCGCGCCCGCAGCCTGCTCGAGTCGTCGGCGCGCCCGCCCGAGCCGTCCAAGCTCTTCTGAGCTTGTGTTGGAACAACACTAAGTCTCGCGGCGCGGCCGAAGCTCCCGGCCGCGGAACCTTGTGTTGTTCCAACACAAAGTCCTTATGAGCGTGACGGCGTGAGCCTCGGCGCCGATTTCTTCGCGCGCAGCGTCCACGTGGTCGCGCCCGAGCTGCTCGGCGTCACCCTGCTCGTGGATGGCGTCGGCGGGCCGATCGTCGAGGTCGAGGCCTACGACGGCGCCGATCCGGCGAGTCACGGCTTTCGCGGGCGGACGCCGCGAAACGCGTCGATGTTCGGGCCGCCAGGGAATGCGTACGTCTACCGCTCGTACGGAATTCACTGGTGCCTGAACTTCGTCTGCGAGGAAGAGGAGAGCGCCGCCGCCGTGCTCGTTCGGGCGCTGGAGCCGTCCGTTGGAATCGAGCGGATGCGCGAGCGTCGCGGCCTCGAGGAGCGGCGAGTGCTCTGTGCCGGGCCGGGTCGGCTTTGCCAGGCGCTCGGGATCAGCGGCGAACACGACGGCCTGAGACTCGACACGATCCCGTTTGAGCTCGTCGCGCGCGCCGGGCCGGTCGAGGTGCAAACCGGCCCGCGAATCGGGGTCAGCCGGGCCGCCGAGCGCCAGTGGCGCTACGCCGTCGCAGGCTCGCGCTTTCTCAGCCGACCGCTCATCGCGCAACCACCAGCTCGACCTTGATTCCCGGCGCCGCGGCGAGGCCGGGCTTCGGCGTCTGCGTGACGACGGCGCCGGAAGTTCCTTCGACGTAGGTCACGTCCGGCTCGAGTTGCAGTCGCTGCAGCCGCGCGCGCGCGTCGTCGATCTTCCTGCCGACGAGGTTCGGGATCACGCCGTGGAGCGGCTTCGTGACGACGAGGATCACCTCGTCGAAGGGGACCGCGTAACCGCGTCTCGGCCTCTGATCGACCACGATCCCTGCTCGCTGCAGCGCCGCGGCGGGCTTGTAGACCACCTCGGCAGTCAGCGGCTGGCCATTCAGGCGGCTTTCGGCCGACTCGAGCGTCTGGCCGATGACGTCCGGCACCTCGACCTCGTCCTCACGGCAGTTCGCCGACGCGCTCGGGCCCCGGCCGGAGAAGTAGACGACCTCCAGCCGGGTCGAGCAGATCCCGTTGTCGAGGAGGAGGCGGTCGCCGCGACGAGCGACGAGCTTCGACTCGATCGAGCGGTACGGCGGCGCCGTGAACGCCTCGGGCTCGAGGTCGACGAGCGCCGCCTCCGCAAACGCCTTCCAGATCTCGGCCGGATAGGTTCCGCCGGCCACGGCCTCGCCCTCGTACTCGGTCAGCATCGGCTGCAGCGTCTCCGGATAGCCGACCCAGACCGCGACCACGAGCTGCGGCGTATAGCCGACGAACCACGCGTCGCCGTAGTTCTCCGTCGTGCCCGTCTTGCCTGCGACCGGCCGGTCGGGAAGCTGGGCTCGGACGCCCGTTCCCTGCGAGACGACCTTCTGCAGGATCGAGTTGACCGTCTGCGCTTCCGCGGCGCCTAGGACAGCCCTACCGACCGGTGCGTTCCGCCGCTCCGTGTCGCCCTCCCTGATCGTCTCGATCACGCGTGGCCGGTTTCCGAGCACCGCCCCGTCGATCCGCCTCCCGTCGTTCGCGAACGCGGCGTAGGCGCGTGCGAGCTCGAGCGGGTTGACAGCCTCGGTGCCGAGGCCGATCGAGTAGTAGCCCCGGAGCCGGCTCTGGATTCCCATCGCCTTTGCCGTCTCCGCGACCTTGCGGGAGCCGACGAGCCGGGTGAGCTGGGCGTAGACGGCATTGTCGGAGTGGATCGTCGCCTGCTCGAGATCGGCTGAGCCGACGTAGGCGTCGTCGTAGTTCGAGACGACCCAGAAGCGGTCGCCGAGGTCGATCTCCTGAGGCTCCGAGTCGAAGCGGGTGAGCGGCGAGATTCCCTGGCGGAGCGCCGTCGCGAGCACGAACGGCTTGAAGACGGAGCCGGGCTGGCGCTCGCTCTGGACCGCGAGATTGAACTGGCTCTTGCGATAGTTGGAGCCGCCGACCATCGCCTTGACCGCACCCGTGCGGGGGTCGAGGGCGACGAGAGCGGCCGAGGGGCCGTCGGGGTTCGTCAGCGTCGTCGAGATCGCCTCGCGCGCCGCCCGTTGCAGATCGAGGTCGATCGTCGTGCGCACTTCGAGCCCGCCGCCGAACACCCGGGCGGCGCCGTACTCGTCGACCAGCTGCCGCTTGACGTAGTTGACGAAGTACTGGGCCGGCCCTTCGGTGCCGGGCAGCCTCACGTCCTCGGCACGCGGCAACGGCTGCGAGTCGGCGGCCGCGAGCTGCCGCCGCGTGATCTTGCCCTCCTCGGCCATCGCCTGGAGCACGACGAGCCGCCGCTCCCGGGCCGCCCTCGGACGCGCGACGGGGTCGAACGCGGTCGGATGGGCCGGGATCCCGGCGAGGAGGGCCGCCTCGTGCAACGTCAGCTCGCCGGCCCCGTGGTCGAAGTAGGTCAGCGAGGCCTGCTGGACGCCGTAGGCCCCGTTCCCGAAGTAGGTGGTGTTCAGATATGCCTCGAGGATCCGACGCTTCGACCAGCGCTGGGTGAGCTGCCAGGCGAGCGCCGCCTCGCGCACCTTCCGCGCGATCGTCTTCTGGTCGCGGTCGAGCGCGTTCTTGACGAACTGCTGCGTGATCGTGGAACCGCCCTCGA